>JBBSUZ010000187.1:0-6552 GCA_038233965.1 Rhodothermales bacterium
ACCAACACGTCGTCGATCTCGATCACGACCATCGCGGCCGCGACGGGCCGGCCGGAGAAGGTCGTCGGGATGCACTTTTTCAACCCCGTGCCGGTGATGGCGCTCGTCGAGATCGTGCGCGGCCTCGAGACGTCGCAGGCGACCTACGACGCGATCCAGACGCTCGCCGAGGGGCTCGGCAAGACGCCGGTCGAGGTCAACGACTTCCCCGGCTTCGTGAGCAACCGCGTCCTGATGCCGATGATCAACGAGGCGATCACGTGCGTCATGGAGGGCGTCGCGACGCCCGAGGCCATCGACACGGTGATGCGGTTGGGCATGGCGCACCCGATGGGTCCGCTGACGCTCGCGGATTTCATCGGCCTCGACGTCTGCCTCTCGATCATGGAGGTGCTGCACCGCGACCTCGGCGACTCGAAGTACCGCCCGAGCCCGCTCCTTCGCAAGATGGTGGCTGCGGGGCGGCTCGGGCGCAAGTCCGGCCAGGGGTTCTACGCCTACCCGCCGCGCTAGGCGAACGCAGCGCGCCTGGCTGAGCACGGGTCTCGGCCGGGCACACTGCGTTCGGGACGGACACTAGAGCAGAATGCGGGTTGGTACGAGGTTCTTGGTACCCGGCACTCGGAGACCTGACCTCATCGGGGTCTGTACTCAGAACCGTGTACCCTGCACCAATCAGGAATTTGCTCTAGATGCCGATGACCAGCTGGTTGCGACCGGTCTGTGTCGCATCGCGGGCAAACGGATCTCGGGTGCCGCTGGCGCACGTGCATGTGAAGGGGTCGAAGACCTCGCAGCCGGCCGGGATGCCGCCGCAGCCCTCGTCCGGTGGGGCGTCCGCGGGCGGGTCCGCCGGCGGCGGGTCGTCCGGCGGGTCCGCCGGGGGTGGGTCGTCGTCGCCATCGGCTGGGTGAACCTCGGGAACCCGGAACGCGATCAGGCGCCCGCCATCGGCCCGAAAGAAGAGGTGGGCAATCCGGCGCGGGTCCGGAATGAGGCCGAAGCCGCGGTAGGTGCCATCGGCCTGGCGGCGAACGGTGATCAGGGTGCCAGCCGGGCGCGGGCCCCCGCCGCGCAGGCTCAGGTTCACGCTCCCCCAGGCACCGCTCCAGGGAATCCGGGCGCTGGACTGGGCGGGGCGGACGGTGACCCAGGCCCGGCGGTAGTCGCCGGTCGTCTGCACGTAGTCGACGTAGACGTATGCCTCGATCTGTGCTGCGTCAGGCGACGGACGGGGAGAGGGCGCAGACTCGATGGCGAACGCCACCAGCGAGGCGAGGAGCCCAACAGCGAGCGGATGGATCATGGCAGGGGGAGAGCGGGTACGGGCACACCCAGGATGGACGGCCTCCTTCCGACTCATGCGAGGCCTGCGCCCGCCCAGGCTCACCTCCCTGGATAATCGGTCATCAGCTTGCCCCGCCATGCTCTATTGCGCCGTGGGCGATGAGACGTGCTGCCCGGTCGCTGCTGCGCAAAATGGTGGCAGCGGGGCTCGTCGGGCGCACGTCTGGCTAGGGCTTCTACGCTTACCCGCCGCGGTACACGACTCGTCAGGCGGCGCGGCGTGCGGCCTCGGCCTGCGCCGCGTCGAACAGCTCGCGGCGGTAGGCGAGACAGCCGGCGTCGAGCGGGTGGACAGCGAGGGTCCGCAACTCGCCCGGCAGGCCGAACAGGCGCCCGTCCTCCGCCACGCCGACGCCGTAGAGGTCGAACGCGGCGTGGTGCGTCGGGCAGAGGCAGAGGACGTTGGCGAGGACGTCGGGGCCGTCGTGCGGGCGGCCGAGCGGGCGGATGTGCGCGGCCTCGGCGTAGGGCCCGCTCGGCGTCTCGACGCGCGCGCCGCACATCTGACAGCGGAAGCGGTGGAGCCGCTTGACCTCGCGCGTGACGGCCGTGTCGCGGACGACGCGGGAGACCGTCGCCTCGACGCGTGGTGCCGGCTCGCCTATCTCGAACAGGCTCGGCTCGGCGACGCGCCGCGCGTCCGCGGGTGCCCGGTAGAGGACGCCGGAGGCGCTGATGCGCTCCAGACGAAAGCGCCAGATGCGGAAGCCGTCCACGCCCGTCTGCGGCCAGTAGCTCGCGACCCGGTAGAGGCCGTCATAGCGGTATCCCGTCGTCGGTGCGAGCGGACCGCCGAGGCGACTGCCACGGATGACGCGGACGGGCAGGCCGAGCCGTAGGCTCGTCACGAGCGCGAGGTTGGTCCGCGTGAGCGCCTGGTGCCGGTCGTGTCGGCCGTCCGCATTCTGGCCGCCAGCGCCGGTGTAGAGGACGGTGTCGCCGCCGTCGATGTCGTCCGGGTAGCCGCCGTTGAGCACGACGGACTCGGCGCCGGTCTCGGCGCGCCCGCAGATGCCGGCCTGCGTCGGCAGGTGCACGCCGGCCTCGCGCAGCGCTGTGCGGTCTTCGAACTCCGCGCCGACCTCGACGCCGGGGATCGCGCCGATCATAGTGGCGCCGCCCGGTGGAGCCGGCGCCACGCCCAGACGGCGCTCGCGACCGCGAACGGCGAGAACGCGAGCGCGACCCCGGCGCCGAGCGGGACCCACGCGCTGGAGACGTCTTCGCCGACGAGCACGAGCGGCACCCCGACCCCCATCACCGTCAGCGTGACGGCGGCCACGGCGCCGAGGCCGACCGCTGATCGGAGCGTGTCCGCTCGGGCAAGCGCCGGTCCGAACCCGGCGCCGGCGAGCGCCCACGGGACCACGAAGAAGCCTGCACCGGCGGCGATGCGAGCGAGGAGGTCGAGAGGGCCGTCGATCGGGGTCTGGAGCAGGCCGGGCGCGGCGAACAGCAGCGACAGGCCCGTCGCCCACAGGCCGCCGATCACGACGCCGCTGACCGCGAAGGCCGCGGCCGAGACGAGTCGTGCGCGAGTCACGGGAGCAGACGGCTCACGTCGTCGGGTGAGCCCTTTGAGTCGAGGGCGTTCATATCAGACGGGCTCGGTGGGGACGCTGCGGCGGATCTGCCGCCACGCGACGGTGGCGCCGAGTGCACCGAACGGCGAGGCGACGAGTCCGGCAAGGAACGAATAACCGACCAGCCAGACCACGGCACGCGCGGCCTGTCTCAGCACCGTCGAGACCGCCGCTCCGTTGAGCACGTCCGCGATGCACAAAAAAGCTCCGCCAGCAGCCACATACAGCAGGACCGCGCCGAGCGTGACGGCCATTCCGACGATCGCCGCCTCCAGACTGTCGGTCGCTCTTGCCAGCCGGGGCCCGGCGAGCCATCCGGCGACCGCGGCAGGCAGGGCCAACAGGAGCGGGCTGAGCAGCGAGCTGCCTAGTATGTCCTGAACGAGGTCGTCGAAGCGCGAGGTGAGCAGGAGCCCGATGACGCCGAACAGGGCCGCAGACGCAGCGAAGGCGGCGGCCGACACGACGCGCTCGCGCGCCACCGGGTCGGGGCCGCCTGGCGTCACAGCCGCTCTTTGCGCTCGAGGTACAGCACGCGGCAGAGGGCAACGGCGGCCTGCGCCGTCTGGTCCGTGAACCAGTAGTTGACGCCCGCGCCGATGGCGGCGCCCGCGACCGGGATGAGCTGCCCGAGCTTCGCCGAGGCGAGGTTCTTGGCGATCTCGCGCGGCAGGTGCCCGAGCTGCTCGCGGAGCGTGCCCTGCGCCGCGCGCCCGCGGTAGCCCGAGCCGTGCGCGAACGCCGCCCCGGCGACCGAGAGCTCGCGGAGGGCGTCGCTCTTGGCCTCCTTGCTGCCCGACGAGGCGACGTTGAAGATGGAGACGACGAGCGGCGTGAACTCGGGGCCCTGCAGCGGGAAGCCGTAGGCCGCCGCGATCTGCTGGATGAGCCGGAAGTTGACCGTGAACAGGATCGGCAGGTCGGCCGCGAGCAAGAGCGCGCCGCCGAGCCCGGTGCCGCCGCCCGAGAGCGCAGCGAGGACGGTGTTCTCGGACGAGTACGGCTTCGCGAGCGCGTCGAGCTGCTCGAGCGGCACGTCGCGCAGGTCCTCGACCGTCTCGACGTCGATGCCCGCCGCCTTCGCCTTGGTGAGGACGTCCTTGGCGTCGAAGGTCCACGCCGAGGCATCGTTGAGGGCCGTCAGGGCCGTCGTGAGCGCGTCCGTGAGCGGGTCCAGGACGGTCGGCGGGACGAAGCGGTCGAAGGCCCAGTCGACGGGCTTCATGGCGAAGCTGAGGGCCTGCTGGACCAGCGACTCGCCGCGCTCCCAGCGCTCGACGTCGCGCTGGGCGGTCCGTTCGTACTCGGTCAGTCTCATCGGGGTCGGGAGGGTGGGGCAGAGGGTACCCGGCCGGCGGCGCTCGGGTTGCACCGCTCCCCCAACCGGGATGGCAGGGGTAGGTATCGCGCTGACAACACCCCATGCCGTCATTCCCGCGCACGCGGGAATCCAGAGTCGTGAGACGACGCTTCCGATCATGCCCGGGCGGCCGTCGCGCAGTTCGGTCTCGGCGTCACCTCGGCGGTGAGCGCGTCCCGCACGTCGGAGCGCGCACGGCGTGACTCTGGATTCCCGGTCGGGGCCGGGAATGACGGCGGTGGAGAGGCGTGCGATGGTTAGAGCGGTCGGCGAAATACCTACCCCTGCCAGCGGTTCCGGGGGGACAGGGGGGCATCGGCCCGCTCCGGCGGCTCACTCCGCCTGGAGGTCGTACTTCTTGAGCAGCCGGTACATCGTCGCCCGCCCGATGCCGAGCTCGGCCGCGGCGCGCTCGGCGTTGCCGCCGCACGTCGCGAAGGCGCGCTCGACGGCGCGGCGCTTCATGTCCTCGAGCGGCACGATGGGCTCGGGCGCGGACGGCGGCGCGAAGCTCGGGACGGCCACGAGCGCGTCGGCGAAGTGGGCCTGGCCGGCGCTGTCGCCGGACGTGACGCCCTCGGGGAGGCCGTGGATCGGGCCGAACCCGTAGCCGAGGGGGTCGCCGTAGGCGCCATCGCCGGCGTCCTCGACTGGAGCGACGGCCGGGGCGGGGGCCGGGGCGGGACGTCCGCGCTCGGCCCACGGCGTCACGGCGCGCGTCGCGCCGAGGAGCAGGTCCGCCTCCAGGATCTCGTCGCCATCCGCGACCAAGACTGCGCGCTCGACGGTGCTCTTCAGCTCGCGGACGTTGCCGGGCCACGCGTACGCTTCCAGGGCGCGGACGGCGCCGTGCGAGAAGCGCTTGCCCTTGAAATGGGGGTTGGCCGCGACGTACGTCCGCAGGAAGTCGTGCGCGAGCACGAGCACGTCGGTCCCGCGCACGCGCAGCGGCGGCAGGTCGACGGGGAACTGGAAGAGGCGGTAGTAGAGGTCCTCGCGGAACGTGCCGGCCGAGACCATCGCGAGGATGTCCTTGTTGGTCGCCGAGATGACGCGGCAGTCGAATTTGATCGTGTCGGAGCCGCCGACGCGCGTGATCTCGCGGCTCTGGAGCGCGCGCAGGAGCTTGGCCTGCAGCCCGAGGTCGAGCTCGCCGATCTCGTCGAGGAAGAGCGTCCCGCCGTCCGCCTGCTCGAACTTGCCGATGTGGCGCCCGACGGCCCCGGTGAACGAGCCCTTCTCGTGGCCGAAGAACTCGGACTCCATGAGCTCGCGCGGGATCGCGGCCGAGTTGACGACCACGAACGGTCCGACCGCCGCCGTGCCCGGGCGCGGGTCCGAGTTGAAATGGATCGCCCGCGCGACGAGCTCCTTGCCCGTGCCGGACTCGCCCTGGATCGCGACCGTCAGGTTGCCCCGCAGCGTCTTCTTGACGAGCCGGTAGACGTGCTCCATCGCCGGGCTGTCACCCACGATCTCGTCCATGCCGTACTTCTTGGCGACCTCGGTCCGCAGCCGCTCGATCTCGCGCGACATCGCCACGCGCTCCTTGAAGCGCTTCACGACGGCGTCGAGCTTCACGAGGTCGTCCGTGCCCTTGGTGATGTAGTCGTCCGCGCCGCCCTTCATCGCCTCCACGGCGACGTCCGCCGTGCCCTGGGCGGAGATCATGACGACGGGCAGGTCCGGCCGGAACAGCTTGAAGCGGCGCAGCGCCTCCATCCCGCCGATGCCGGGCATCATGATGTCGAGCAGTACGACGTCGGGCTCGTGGCGGTCGAGCGCGTCGAGCGCGTCCTCGCCCGACGTGAACACGTGGACCTCGTGGCCCGGGTCCTTGTCGATGCGGTAGCTCAGCAGGCGGGCGTAGTGGCGGTCGTCGTCGACGACGAAGAAGCGTGTGGTCACGGAGTGGCGGGGGAGTGCCGGCCTCGTATCGGCGGATCCTGACTGTCCGTGAATGGGGTGCGCGGACAGGGCCGCGGCGTGTCCGTTTCGCCGCGTGTTTGTCTCACATCGGGACGCCGACGTCCGGGCCGGGCGGGCGGGCGCCTGCGGGACGTCCCGGCCGGCGTCGGGCGCGGGCGTATCGTTCGGCGTCCGTCCCCCGACCGTCGCCGTTGTGTCCCGTCTCGCTGCTCTCGCTCTGATCGTCGCCGTGGCCGGCTGCTCTGGCCCGGCGCGGCCCGGCGGGTCCGGCTGGTCGAACCGGCCACCTCCATGGTGGCGCGGCTGGGCGGGGACGAGTTCGCGGTCCTGCTG
>JBBSUZ010000188.1:0-6534 GCA_038233965.1 Rhodothermales bacterium
CTCGCCGAGGCCTACGCCCGCGCCTTCGCGACCGACACGCAGTCGCCCTTCGGCGGGATCGTCGTCGTGTACCGGGTGCTGGACATGGGCGCCGCGCGCGTCATCGACGCCGTGTTCACCGAGGTCGTGATCGCGCCGGACTTCGCGCCGGGCGTGCTCGAGTTCCTGCAGCAGAAGGCCAACCGCCGCCTCGTCCGCGCCCGCGCCGGCGCGCCGGAGCCGTTCACGGTCCGGAGCGTCGCCGGCGGCGTGCTGGTCCAGACGCCCGACGCGCCGCTCGCCGACGCGGCCACGCTGCGCACGGCGTGGACGGTCCCGACGCAGCGCCAGCCGACCGACGCCGAGTGGGCCGACCTCGACCTCGCATGGCGCGTCGCCAAGCACGTCACCTCGAACGCGATCGTCTACGCCGGCGCGGGCGCGACGCTCGGCATCGGGGCGGGCCAGATGTCGCGGCTCGACGCCAGCCGCGTCGCCGTGATGAAGGCGGGCGAGAGCGGGCTGAGCCTCGCGGGCTCGGTCGTGGCCAGCGACGCCTTCTTCCCGTTCGCCGACGGCCTCCTCGCCGCGGCCGATGCGGGCGCCGTGGCGGCCGTCCAGCCCGGCGGGTCCGTCCGCGACGAGGAGGTCATCGCCGCCGCGGACGCGCGCGGGATGGCGATGGTGTTCACGGGCACGCGCCACTTCCGCCACTGACGGCCCGCTACGACGCGTAGTCGCCCGAGACGAACCGCTGGAGCTCGTCGGCCTCGGCGCGGGCCTCGTCGAGGCGGGCGCGGACGCAGTCGCCGATCGACACGACGCCGGCGATGGCGCCCTCGCGGAGGACGGGCAGGTGGCGGATCTTGTGGCGCGTCATCAGCGCCAGGCACGCGTCGACCGGCGTGTCCGGCTCGACCGTCACGAGGTCCGTCGTCATGACGTCGCGGACGACCGTCTCGCGGGACGTCCGCCCTTCGAGCGCGATCCGGCGCAGGTAGTCGCGCTCGGTGAAGATGCCCGCGAGCGCGTCGCCGTGGGTGACGAGGATCGAGCCGACGTTGTGGTCGACCATCGTGCGGATGGCGTCGAACACCGTCGCGTCGGGGCCGATCGTGACGAGCGCGGCGTCTTTGCGGGTGAGGAGCGAGGAGACCGGGAAGCGCATGGCCGCAGAGGTTGGTGACCGGGCAACGTAGGGAATCCGCGGCCGCCGGTGCGTGGCGCGCCCGGGCTGACGCGCGGCGTGGCAAAGAATCCGGGGAGACCCGCGGGACGCCGGCCCCGCCGGGCTAGTTTGCCGCCGCGCGCGCGCCGGTGGGGTGCCTCGCGGCCCGTCGTCTCGACCGTGGCCCCGACCTCGCCTCCCCGGCGCGCGCGTCTCTGCCGCCCTCGCTCTGCCCCCCGCCCCGTGCTCAACCCGTTCTCGGTCGACGTCGCCATCGACCTCGGCACCGCCAACACCCTCATCTTCGTCCAGGACAAGGGAATTGTCCTCAACGAGCCGTCGATCGTGGCCATCGACCGGCGCACCGGCCGGCCGGTCGCCATCGGCCAGGAGGCGCTCCTGAGGCACGAGCGGACCCACAAGGCCATCGAGACGATCCGCCCGCTCAACGACGGCGTCATCGCGGACTTCTCGATCGCGGACGCGCTCATCAAGGGCTTCGTCAAGCGCGTCCGCCCGAACTGGTTCTCGTCGATCGGCCGCATGGTGATCTGCGTGCCCTCGGGCATCACCGAGGTCGAGCGCCGCGCCGTCAAGGACGCCGCCGTCTCGGCCGGCGCCCGCGAGGTCCGCCTTATCGACGAGCCCATGGCCGCGGCCATCGGCATCGGGCTCAACGTGATGGAGCCCGTCGGCAACATGATCGTCGACATCGGCGGCGGCACGACCGAGATCGCCGTCATCGCGCTCAACGGCATCGTCGTGGACGAGTCGATCCGCATCGGCGGCAACGAGCTCGACGACGCCGTGATGCAGTACTTCAAGAAGCACCACAACCTGCTGATCGGCAACCGGACGGCCGAGCGCATCAAGTGCGAGATCGGCTCGGCGACGAAGCTCGACCCCGAGCTCGAGCTCACGGTCAAGGGCCGCGACCTCGTCACGGGCGTGCCGAAGTCGCGCGTCGTGTCGTCCGAGGACGTCCGCGAGGCGCTGCGCCCGGCCGTCAACCAGATCGCCGGCGCCGTCGTGCGCGCGCTCGAGCGGACGCCCCCGGAGCTCGGCGGCGACGTCCTCGACCGCGGCATCATGCTGACGGGCGGCGGCGCGCTGCTGAAGGGCCTCGACGAGTACCTCCGCGAGCGGACCGAGCTGCCCGTCTTCGTCGCCGACGACCCGCTCACGGCGGTCGTCCGCGGCACGGGCTCGGTCCTCGAGAACATGGACGCCTACTTCCAGGTGCTGTCTAGCTGAGTGGCAGGTGAGCAGGCCGCAGGTGAGACGTGGTCCCGTGCGGGACGCTCGTACCATCCCTGTCACCTGCACACCTGTAACCCGTCACCCCCATGGCGCTTGCACAGACGGTCTGGGAGCGCTCGCGCGAGCCGCTCGTGTTCGCCTTCCTGCTGCTCGTCGCGCTCGGCATCTTCGTCGGGCGCAACGGGACGGTCCTGCGGGCGGCGCGGGCGGGCAGCCTCGCGCTGACGGCCCCGGTCGAGGGCGTCTTCGCCCGGATGGCGCGCTTCAGCGGCGCGCTCGGCGAGAACGACCGCCTGCGCGAGACCACGGCCGCGCTCGCGACGGACGTCGCCCGGCTGCGCGAGGCCAGCGCCGAGAACGCGCAGCTGCGCCGCCTGCTCGGCTTCCAGGACTCGCTCAGCGCCCCGCGCGTCGTCGCCCGCGTCGTCGCGAAGGACATCACGAGCCAGTCCAACCTGCTCACGATCGACGTCGGGACGGCGGACGGTGTCGAGCCCGGCATGCCCGTCATCTCGGAGCGCGGCATCGTCGGCAAGATCGTCCTCGTGAGCCGCAACTACGCCGTCGTGATGCCGCACCAGAACACGCAGTTCGTCGTCCCGGCGACGCTCGACGCGCTCGGCCGCGACGGCGTCGTGCGGTGGGACGGCGAGGCCTTCGACCGGCTCACGATGGAGTACGTCGTCAAGACCGAGCCCGTCACGCGTGGCATGCTCGTGACCACGAGCCGCTACTCGGACGTCTTCCCGGCCGGCACGCCCGTCGGGCGCGTGGACACGGCCTACGCCGCGCGCGGCCGCAACGACTACATCATCCACCTCACGCCGGCGTCGCCGATCTCCGAGGTCGGCTACGTCTACGTGCTCAAGGTCCGGCCGGACCCCGAGCGCATCCTGCTCGAGGAGGCCGCCCGCGACTCGCTCGGCATCGCCCGCGCCTCGGCCGCGCTCAACGCGCAGATGGCCGCAGACTCGGCCGACGTCGCCCGGTAACGGCGGCGAGTTCGGGCCAGACGGGCGCGCGACGGCGTGCCGAGGCGCTCCTCACCGCGCCTTCGAACCGCCGGCACTACTTTTGGGGGCCCTCCGTTGGCTCCGTCTCGCGTTCCCCCTGGTCCGATGTCCCGTTCTCTGACGCTCCTCCTGCTCGTGCTCCTCGCGTGGGCTGTCCCGCACGCCGACGCGCAGCCGCGCGACGTGGTCGCGAGCCGCATCGAGGAGATCCTGTACGACACGGACTTCCGCTCGGCGTACTGGGGCGCGCTCGTCGTCGACCTCGACACCGGGGAGCGGCTCTACGAGTCCAACTCGTACGGGCGCTTCATCCCGGCGTCCAACATGAAGCTCTTCACGACGGCCGCGGCCCTCGACGCGCTCGGGCCGCACTTCCGCTACGCGACGCGCCTCTACGCCGACGGCGAGATCCAGAACGGGACGCTGCTCGGCTCGCTGGTCGTCCGCGGCTCGGGCGACCCGACCTTCGGCGGGCGCTACACCGCCGGCGACATGACGATGGCCTTCCGCGGCTGGGCGGACTCGCTGCGCGCCGCGGGCGTCCGCCGCGTCGTCGGCCCGGTCGTGGGCGACGACGACGTGTTCGACGACATCGGGCTCGGCACGGGCTGGGCGTGGGACGACCTCGTCTACGCCTACGCCGCGCCCGTTTCCGGACTCCAGTTCAACGAAGGCACCGTCGAGTTGACGGTGACGGGCACGACGCCGGGCCAGCCCGCTCGCATGAGCGTCGCGCCGGACGACGGGTACGTCCGGCTCGCCAACCTCACCACGACCGGCACGCCAGCGCAGGAGCGCTATGCCCGCGCGCTCGGCTCCAACGACTTCACGGTGAGCAGCACCGTCGCGCCGGGCGAGATCCAGACCGAGGCCGTCGCCGTCGTCAACCCGACCGACTACTTCGTGAGCACGCTCGTCGCCGTGCTCCGCCGCCAGGGCATCGAGGTCGACGGCGCGTCCGTGGACGTCGATACGTGGGGCGCGCGCCCGCAGTACACGCGCATGCGGCGCATCGCGACGCACCTCTCGCCCGAGCTGTCGTCGATCGTCGGCGTGACGAACACGGACAGCAACAACCTCTACGCCGAGCAGATCCTGCGCACGATGGGCGCCTATGCCTACACGGGCACGCAGTACGCGCTGGGCTCGACCGAGGCCGGCGTCGTGGCCGGCGAGCCGTTCCTGCGCCGCATCGGCATCGATCCGGCAGGGCTCTCGCTCGTCGACGGCTCGGGCCTCTCGGCCTCGAACCGCCTCACGCCGCAGGCCATCATCACGCTGCTGACGGCGATGCACGAGTACCCGGACCCCGCCACGCGCGACGCCTTCTACCGCTCGCTCTCGGTCGGCGGCATCACGGGCACGCTGAGCAACCGCTACCGCGGCGGCCTCGCCCGCAACAACGTCCACGCGAAGACGGGCTACATCTCAGGCGCGCGGACGCTCTCGGGCTACGTCACGGCGGCCAACGGCCACACGGTCGCGTTCTCGCTGATGTGCAACAACTACGCGACGAGCACGAGCCGCGTCAACCGCGCGCAGGACGCGATCGTCGAGATGCTCGCCGGCTGGCGGTGAAGAAGCGAGCAGGGAGCGGCGGGCAGGGAGCGGGGAGAGCCCGGGCGCGGTTGGCATCTTCCCCGTTCCCCATTTCCAGTTCCTCGCTCCTCCGATGATCCACGCAACGACCGTTCTCGGTGTCCGCCACGGCGGGCGCGTCGCCCTCGGCTCGGACGGCCAGGCGACGATGGGCGACACGGTGATGAAGCACAACGCGCGCAAGGTGCGCTCGCTGCACGGCGGCGCGCTCCTCGCCGGCTTCGCCGGATCGACCGCCGACGCGTTCACGCTCTTCGAGCGCTTCGAGGCCAAGCTCGAGCAGTTCCGCGGCAACACGCTCCGCGCCGCCGTCGAGCTCGCCAAGGACTGGCGCTCGGACCGCTACCTGCGCCGCCTCGAGGCGCTCCTCGCGGTCGCCGCTCCGGACCGCCTCCTGCTCGTCTCGGGCACCGGCGACGTCATCGAGCCCGACGACGACATCATCGCGATCGGCTCGGGCGGGTCCTACGCGCTCGCCGCCGCCCGCGCGATGGTCAAGCACGGCCCGGACCTCACGGCCCGCCAGATCGTCGAGGACGGCCTCTCGATCGCGGCCGACATCTGCATCTACACGAACCACAACCGCACGATCTTGGAGATCGACGCGGCGGACAAGCCTGCGGTCTGAGCGCGGAAGCCCCCGAATCGCACGCTTAGAATCCCTCAGGCGAGTCAAACCCCTCACCCAGCGTCATCCTGAGCCTGTCGAAGGATCTCTACCGAGCACACGGATTGGCTCTACGCGCTGTCGGGTGCCTGTGCTCGGCAGAGATCCTTCGACTGTGTTCGCCAGCGGCTCACTCCGCTCAGGATGACAGTGTAGAGAGGTAGCGCCCGCTTAGACGTCCACCTTCAGCCGCGCGTCGCGGTCGGTGACGTCGAAGAGCTCGCCGTGGGGGACCATCGTGATCTGGCCGAACTGCTCGAGCAGCATCTTGTAGGCCTCACCGACGGGCCGAATCTTGCGGTCGATGTCGTACAGCCCGCACGGGTTGACGTGGCCGCGGACCTCCGACAGCTGGACGTCCCAGTCGATCTGGTCGATGAGCGAGTACCACGTGAAGCCGAGCACCGGGACGCCGTCGGCGCGCATCTGGAGGACGTTCATCCACTGCTTCCAGAGCCACGCCGGCGCCTTCTCGGCGTCGAAGAGGTTGGTCTCCGTGTGCATCACCGGCTTACGGTAGCGCTTCACGTACTCGTGCGTGATCTGGTACCACCCGAGCACGTCCTGCGCCTCGCAGAAGGTGCCGTCTGCGAGCTTGATGCGCTCGTTCGTGCCATAGTAGTCGTTGCCCATGACCTGGTAGCCGGGCGGCTCGCCCTCCATGAACCAGTCGTACTCGTCCCGCGTCATCCCGTTGTCCAGCAGGTACTGGTACATCTCGGCGTCCGGGTGATTCGCGTAGAGCAGGTCCAGCGAGAGAAAGCGCATCTTGTTGTGGATGCGCGTCTCCCGGCTCGGCGTGACCACGGCCTCGTGGAGGTACTCGGCGGACTCCGACTGGACGATGA
>JBBSUZ010000189.1:0-6497 GCA_038233965.1 Rhodothermales bacterium
CGCCGAGTCCACGCGCCAGAACATCTACGACCGCGTGACGCGCGCGGCCGAGCACCACCTCGAGGCGGCCCGCGCCGTCGAGGCGCTCTACGGGGTGCGCATCGCCAACAAGCGCGTCTCGATCACGCCGGCGGCGCTGGCCTGCGACGGGTTCACCGTCGACGACTTCGTGAAGCTCGCGCACACGCTGGACCGCGCCGCGGCCGAGATCGGCGTCGACTACCTCGCCGGCTTCTCGGCCCTCGTCGAGAAGGGGACGACGCCCGGCGACGCGGCGCTTATCGCGTCCCTGCCCGAGGCCCTCTCAACGACGGCCCGCGTCTGCGGCTCGGTCGCGTGCGGCTCCACGCGCGCAGGCATCAACGCGGACGCCGTGCTCGAGGTCGCCCGCGCCATCCTCGGCATGTCACGCGCGTCGGCGGACCGCGACTCGATCGCGTGCGCCAAGTTCGTCGCCTTCTGCAACGCCGTCGGCGACAACCCGTTCGTCGCGGGCGCCTTCCACGGCGTGAGCGAGCCCGCGCTCGCGCTCAACGTCGGCATCTCCGGGCCGGGGACCGTCCTGCGGGCCGTCGAAGGGCTCGGCGACGCCGCCGACTTCGGGGCGGTCACCGATGCGGTGAAGCGGACGGCCTTCAAGATCACGCGCGCCGGCGAGCTCGTCGGGCGGCGCGTCGCCGAGGAACTCTCGCGCCGCATGGGCGAGCCCGTCCCGTTCGGCGTCGTGGACATCTCGCTCGCGCCGACGCCCGCCGAGCGCGACTCGGTCGGCGACGTCCTCAAGGCGATGGGCCTGCAGGAGGTCGGCGCGCCGGGCTCGACGGCGGCGCTGGCGATGCTCAACGAGGCCGTCAAGCGCGGCGGGCTCATGGCCGCGCGCCACGTCGGCGGCCTCTCGGGCGCGTTCATGCCCGTGAGCGAGGACACGGCGATGATCGAGGCCGCCGCCGCGGGCCACCTCTCGATCGAGAAGCTCGAGGCGATGTCCGCCATCTGCTCCGTCGGGCTCGACATGGTCGCGATTCCGGGCGACACGCCCGCCGAGACCATCGCGGGCATCCTCTTCGACGAGTTCGCGATCGGGATGATCAACGACAAGACGACGGCCGTGCGGCTGCTGCCCGTCGCGGGCAAGGGCGTCGGCGAGTGGGCCGAGTACGGCGGGCTGCTCGGCCGCGCGCCCGTCATGGCCGTCTCGCAGCTCTCGAGCGCCGTCTTCTCGCGCCGCGGCGGCCGCATCCCGGCCCCGATCCGCTCGCTGACGAACTGAGCGGGACGAGACGGGCAGCGCTCGGACCAGTCGAGTCTGCCCGTCCCCAATCAGTCCCGCGAGCGCACCCGGTGGGCGGTGACGGCTTCGGCCATCGAGAACATCGCGTCGCGCGTGCCAGCGGGCGTGGCGTCGAAGGCGTAGGCGTCCTGCCGGGCGATGCCGATGGCCTCCGCCGCGAGCATCGCGTCCTGGTTGGCGGCGAGGAACGTGAAGTCCCAGCCCTCGGCGCGGCGCGCGGCGATGGCGTCCGCGATCTGGGCGCGGCTGAAGCGGCGGCTCGCGTTCTCCTCGCCGTCGGTGAGGATGGCCACGACGACGCGCTCGGGGCGGTCCTGAGCGGGCGTCTCGGCGATGCGGCTGTGGAGGCGATACAGCGCGTCTCCGACGGCGTCGTAGAGTGCCGTCATGCCACGCGGGACGAAGTCGTCCATCGTGAACGGCGCGACGCTGGCGAGGTCGGCGCGGTCGTGCGGCGTCTCGACCTCGGTGTCGAACAGGACGACCGTGAGGCGCGCCGCGCCCGGCACGGCCTTCTGCGCCTCGAGGAACGTGTTGAAGCCGCCGACGGCGTCGGCGCGGAGCGGCTGCATGGAGCCGGAGCGGTCGAGAATGCAGACGAGTTCGGCGGGACCGGCGGGGGTGGGCGTCATGAGATCGGGGTAGGTGGACGCTCAACGTAGGCCCGCGCACCGCGCGACCGGACGCCGGACGTCCGGCGGTGACATGGAACAGCCAGCGCGGCACGGCCGTCCACCGGCCTCCACTCTCCGCACCACCTCCATGGACACCGACCGCACCGACGACCAGGACGGCAGCATCTCGGACTCGCCCGACCCGATCGACCACATGGCCGAGAACTTCGGCCTCGACGCCGAGCCCGGCACCAAGGGCGTCAAGGCCTCCGGGGCCGGCCTCTCGGGCGACGTCACGGGCAACACGCTCGGCAGCGCCAACGACCCGGACACGTACCGCGACGCGCCGTCGAGCGGCGCCAAGACGGGCGGCGGCGGCCTCTGAGGCCGTCCGCACCTGAATCGCGCCCCCGCTCCACACTCGGACCGGGGGCGCGTTCCGTTTGAGCATATCCGCCCGGACGTAACAGATCCGGCCTGACCCGCGTAGCTGCCGCATCCCCGCTGCCCCTCCGATGACGTCCGACCAACGCCGCCGCCTCGACCCGTCCGACCCCGACGCCGACCTCGACCGCTTTTCGAGCGACGAGCTCGAGGACACCGCCTTCGGTCCGGACCCTGAGCGCCGCCGCGCCGAGCGCGCCGCCGGTCGCCAGACCGAGCGCGAGGCCCGCCGCGCCCGCGCCGAGGTCCGCCCGACCAAGTTCTGCCACGCCTGCGCCACGACCCTCGACGCACGCGCCGAGATCTGCCCGTCCTGCGGCGTCCGCCAGGCGGGCATGTCAGGCCGGCGGTCGACGCGCGACCGGACGACGGCGGCCGTGCTCGCGCTCGTCGCGCTCTTCGCCGGCGGCGTCATGATCGACCGCTTCTACCTCGGCCGCACGGGCGCCGGCATCCTGTCCGTCCTGTTCTTCTGGACCGGCATCCCGTGGGTGCTCAGCCTCGTGCACCTCATCCAGTTCCTGACGATGACGGACGAGCGGTTCGACGAGACATACGGCTAATCCGCCGGACCGAGAGCGTAGAGCGCCTCGACCGGCGGGTCCGGCCCGAGCACGCGCGCGCGGCCCGGATCGACCACCACGCGACCGACGAGCGCCTCACGGCCGAGCAGCATCGGAAACGCCATCGCGCCGCGGTCCGCCAGCGTCACCTCGACGGTCCACTCGGGCGCGTCGGAGCGGACGCCGAGGCGGAGCGTCAGCCGCACCACGAGGCGCGTCTCACTGTGACCGGACGATGACCTGACGTCGCGCTCGTCGATCACGGGCGCCTCGCACCGGACGGTCGCGTCGCGGTAGGGTCGGCCGAGCGGGTGCGCGTCGAAGCGGACCCACGGGTGGCCGTCCCGCTCGAACCGCATGACGCCGGTGGCGTGGAGCGCTGACGTCGCCGCGCCGGTGTCCACCTTTGCGTAGACGGCCGGCAGCCCGGCGGCCGGAAACGCGACCCACTCGCGCCACCCGACGGTGATGAGGGCCGGCCGGCTGCGAGACGGTTCCGTCACCGCACGATGCGGACGAGCGTGATCTCGAAGACGAGCGCGGCGTCCGGCGGGACGCGGTAGGCGCCGTTGCGGGTCGGGACGCCGCGCGCGCCGTAGGCGAGGGCCGGCGGGATGTAGAGCGTGCGCGTCTCGCCGGGGCGCATGTCCTGCAGCGCCTCCGCGACGCCCGGCACGACGCCGCGGATCGGCAGGCGGACGGGCTCGCTCGGCCGCGACCGGTCGAACTCGGTTCCGTCGGCGAGCGAACCGACGTACTCGGCGAGGACGGTCTCGCCGCGCGTCGGGCGCTGGCCCTGGCCTGTCTGGTCGACGGTCCACAGCAGGCCCGACGCGCTGCGCTGGACGCCCGGGCGGGTGGCGACCTCGGCGAGAAAGAGCGCCGACGCCTCGGCCGTCGTGAGCGTGTCGGCGGCGGGTGCCATCCCGACGGCGGGCGGCGCGGGCGGCGGCATCGGCGGCGACGTCTGGGCCACAGCCACACACGGCACGGCCGCGATCGTAAGGAGGAGAGCGCGCATGGCTACATGGAGATGCTGTCGGCCATCGGGACGACGCGAACGAGGGTGAGGTCGAACTCGATGGCCGAGTTCGAGGGAATGCCGCCCTGCCCGTTGGGTCCGGGCGCGCCCTGGAGCCCGTAGGCAAGGTCTGCCGGGATCCAGACGGTCCGGCGCTCGCCCGGACGCATGTCCAGGAGCGCCTCGGCAAAGCCCGGCACGACGGCCCCGACCGGCAGGGTCGTCGTGTCGGACCCTGGCGAACGGTCAAAGACGGTCCCATCGGCGAGGGTGCCGATGTAGCGGATCACGACCTGGTCGGCCAGCGTCGGGCGCTCGCCCCGGCCGGTGCGGGCGATGCGGTACAACAGGCCAGAGGCCGTCTTCCGGACGCCCGCGCGGCGCTCGACCTCGGCCAGGAAGCGGGCCGACGCCTCTGCGTTCCGCGGGGCCTCGGCGAGCCGGCGCCGCGCGTCCGGGTCGGTGCGGGCCTGCTCTTGCATCTGCCGCATCGCCATGCCGTCGTTGTAGAGAGACGTCGCGCGCTGGACCTGCTCGGCCGAGTACGTCGCCGGTTCGCCGCGCAGGCCGGCCTGAATGCCGCTCAGGAAAAGAGCGGCGTCGATGTTCGACTCGGGGTCGGTCCGCTCCTGCTCACGCAACCCGAGGCCGGCGCGGAGGCCGAGCGCGTACGCGATCTCGACCGAGTCGCCTCGGAGCCCGCGCTCGAAGCCGGCGCGGAATCGGTCGAAGCTGAACGCGGTGTCCTGTTCGCGGAGCTGTTGCCCCGTCTCGTAGCCCGCGTTCTGTGAGAGGATGTTGGCGGACGACTGAGCAGACGCAGCCGTCGAAACGAGGGCGAGGGCAAATAGAAGGCGCATGGGCGGCAGCGGGTGGATCGGCCGAAAGGTCGCACCCGCTGCCGGCCGCGTCACGGCAGAATCGCGACGAGCGTCAGGTCGAACTCGAGCGGCGTGCCGGGCGGGATCTGGCCCGCGCCGCGGTCGCCGTAGCCGAGGTTCGGCGGCATCCAGATCGTCCGCGTCTCGCCGACCTTCATCTGCGACAGCGCCTCGGAGAAACCGGGGATGACGCCGCCGAGCGAGAACTCGGCTGTCTGGCCCTCGGGCGTTGCGTCGAACGGCGTCCCGTCGGGCAGGCGGCCGGCGTAGCGGACCTGGACGGTGCTCTGCCGCGTCGGCGTAGCGCCGGTGCCGGGCGTGGTGATGACCGAAACGAGGCCGGACGGGCTGACGACGGCGCCCGGGCGGGCGGCGGCGGCCGTGAGCACGCGCTGCACCTCGGCGCGCTGCGCGGAGACGGCGGGGTCGGCGGCGCGTCGGCGCTCCTGGCGCGCGCGCAGCGTGTCCTCGAACGCGGCCTGCGCACGCGCGGTGACCTCGGGCGAGTACGCGGGCACCGATCCGGCGAAGCCGGCCTCGATGCCGCGCAGGAAGGCCTGCGGGTTCAGGCCCGTCTCGGTGTCCGTGCGGAACTGGAAGCCGGCCTGAAGGCCGAGCGCGAACGCGATCTGGGCCGAGTCGGCGCGGAGGCCCGCCTCGAAGCCCTCGCGGTAGCGGGCGGCCGTGAAGGCGGGCGAGCCGGCGTGGAGACGGGTCGCGTTCTGATAGCCGGCGTCGTACGACGTCACGTCGGCGTCCGAGGGCGTGGTCTGGGCGGAGGCCGCCGGGGCGAGGCAGGCGGCGAGCGCGAGCAGAAGGAAGGAGCGCATTCGAGGGGGTTTGTGTGGACCGGGGAACGCCCGCACGGTCGGGCGGGCCGTCGGGAACGTGCCGTAAGGTCGCGCTCGCGTGCGGGCCGGGCGGCTAGCTTCA
The DNA here is from genome assembly GCA_038233965.1 of Rhodothermales bacterium. Classification (GTDB taxonomy): domain Bacteria; phylum Bacteroidota; class Rhodothermia; order Rhodothermales; family Rubricoccaceae; genus DASVSE01. The sequence continues at coordinate 5,748 of JBBSUZ010000189.1, forward strand.
GGCGGTCCCGCTCCCGCCCCGATGTCCGCTCCGCTCCTCGTCACCGCCGCCCTGCCCTACGCCAACGGGCCGCTGCACCTCGGGCACCTCGCCGGGGCCTACCTCCCGGCCGACCTCGTCGCCCGCTACCAGCGCCTGAGCGGCCGCGACGTCGTGTTCGTGTGCGGCTCCGACGAGCATGGCGCCGCCATCGCCATCCGGGCGATGCAGGAGGGCACGACGCCGCAAGCCGTCGTGGACCAGTACCACGCCGAGATCCGCGACGCCTTCGAGCGCTTCGGCATGTCGTTCGACATCTACTCGCGCACGACGTCGGCCACGCACCGCGCGACGAGCCAGGCCATGTTCGCCGCCATCGACGCCGCGGGCGGCTTCACGACGCGCACGCAGCGCCAGCCGTTCGACCCCGAGGCCGGCCTGTTCCTCGCGGACCGCTTCATCCGCGGCACCTGCCCCGTCTGCGGCTATACCGATGCGTACGGAGATCAGTGCGAGAACTGCGGCTCGACACTCGCGCCCGAGGACCTCATCGACCCGCGCAGCGCGCTCTCAGGCGCGACGCCCGTCGAGCGCGAGACGCGCCACTGGTACCTCCCGCTCGGCGCGATGCAGCCCGCGCTCGAGGCCTACATCGCGGCCCACGCGGATTGGAAGCCGAACGTGACGGGCCAGATCCGGTCGTGGCTCACCGCGGGCCTGGCGGATCGCGCGATGACGCGCGACCTGCCGTGGGGCGTACCGGTCCCGCCC
>JBBSUZ010000190.1:0-6494 GCA_038233965.1 Rhodothermales bacterium
GCGGACGATCACGACGTCGGCGACGAGGATGAGCAGGCTGGACACGACGACGGCCTGCATGGCCGCCTGCCCGACCTCGCGCGTGCCGCCGCGGACGTTGTAGCCGAGGTAGCAGCTCACGATGCCGACGATGAAGCCGAAGATGGACGTCTTCATCGTGTCCACGATCACGTCGACGAAGCGCATCGTGTCGAAGGCCGTGTCGAGGAAGACGCGGTAGTCCATGCCGTCCGAGAGGACGGCCTCGAGGAAGCCGCCGGCCATCGCGAGCGTGTCCGTGAGCATCGTCATCACGGGGAACATGAGCACGCAGGCGAGCACACGCGTCACGACGAGGTAGTTGAACGGCTTGAGCGCGGCGACGTCGAGGGCGTCGATCTGCTCGGTGACGCGCATCGAGCCGAGTTCGGCGCCCATGCCCGCGCCGAGGCGGCCGGCGAGGACGAGGCTCGTCAGGACGGGCCCGATCTCCTTGAACACGCTCAGCGCGAGCATCGACGGCAGGAAGGACTCGGCGCCGAAGCGCGCGAGCGTGCCGCGGGACTGCATCGCGAGCACGATGCCGATCGAGACCCCGACGACGCCGGTCAGCATCAGGCTACGGCTGCCGACCTCGTCCATCTGCTTCAGCAGCTCCTTGAACTCGAACGGCTTGCGCCAGACCTGGTTGAAGAAGCGCCCGATGAAGGCGAAGAGGCCGCCGGCGCGGTCGAGGAACGAGTCGCCGGTGGCGACGGGCGCGGCGAGGACGGCCGCTTTCTGCTCGGCCTCCTTCTCCTGGAGAATCTTCTCGTTCTGGCGCGCGCGGCGCGCCGTGCGCAGGCGCGTCGTGAGCGAGTCGGCCGGCTCCTCAGGGCCGGTCTCCGCGACGGACGGGGGCGAGACGGGAGGCGGGGCGGGCATGAGTGGGATTAGAACGAGCGCTCGAAGACGGCGCCGCCGCCGATGCCGCGCTGGCCACTGAACTCGGCCTGCGCCTGGATGTAGCGCAGCAGCTCGTAGTCGGCCGTGATCTGGACGGGCACGCGCGAGTCCGAGACGGTGCTCGAGCCGGACGAGGGTACGAACCCGACGGTGACGAAGAGGCGCTCGGTGAGGTACTTGCCGACCTTGACAACGATGACGCCGTTTTCGAACGACACCTGCGCGAGGTCGAGCCCGAGCGACTCGTTCGCGAACTGTTCGACGCCGGACGAGACCGTCCCGAGCGCGACGCCGACGCCGGCCCCGACGGCCGCGCCCGCGTTGGCGTTGCTCGCGAGCTGGCCCGTCGCGATGAGCGAGACGATGTCGGACGGCTCGAGCGTCGGGTTGGACGAGAGCAGGATGTCCGGGTTGTTGTTCAGCCGGCCCTGGATGCCGAGCAGGATCGTGATGGCGGACTGGCCCGAGAGCGACTGCGACTGGCCGAGGCGGATGCCGAGCGAGGCCTGGATGTCCACCTGTGCCGCGAGTGCGGGCCCGGAGAAGTCCAGCGTGCCTCGGTCCACCGTGAAGCGCCGGTTCAGCGTCCGGATGTTGCCGTTGAGCAGCTCGATGCGCCCGAAGAGATCGCCGGACTTGGCGTAGGGCATCTTGGTCGCCTGGACGTCGCCCGTGAACTCGATGTCGTAGCCGATGCCCGTCCCGGCGCCGGAGCGGATCCAGACGTTGCGCCCGATGCTGACGCCGAGGTCGTAGTCGAGGGCCTTCATGAACCGGTTGACGGTCGTGTCGCGGGCGGCGATCTCGCGCTGGAAGCGCTGCTCGACGGTCGCGATCTGCTCGGCCGTGAGCTCGACGGCCTCAAGGTCCGGCGAGACGAGCTCGTTGGTGACGTAGACGTCGCCGCGGGCGAGGCGGACGTCGCCGCGCAGCACGGGCGCCGCGAGCGAGCCGGTGAGGCGGAGCGGGCGGGCGCCGGCGTCGAGGACGAGCTTGCGATACGTCCGCGTGTCGATGGCCGTGAACTCGCGCGGCGAGATCGTCAGGTCGAGCCCGGCGATGGCGAAGCCTTCGAGCGTGACGTCGCCGGTGACGTCGACGCCCTCGCTGCCCTCGCCGGCCGAGGCGGGCTGGCCGATGAGGACGCGGTCCAGCGTGATCCGGTTGTTCGTGAACGCGATGTCGGCGGTGACGGGCGCGTAGGTGAGGCCGGTCTTGACGACGCCGAGGCGGCCGTCCACGATGCGGGCGGTGCCGGCGAGCTCGGGCTGGCCGAACGTGCCCGAGCCGGCCACGTCGAGCCGGAGCGTGCCGCCGACGTCCGAGTACGTCCGCTCGTCGAGGAAGGGCCGCGCCCAGGCGATGGGGAACGAGTCGGCCCGGGCGACGACGCGGATCGGGCCGTCGGGGTCAAACTCGCCCGCGTCGAAGCCGCCGGCGAGCGAGATGCGGCGCGGCAGCTCGGCCTCGGCGACGAGCGTCTGGCCGTCCGTGCTCGTCACGGTCGCGGCGAGGGTGATGAGGCCGTCGGCGTAGCCGACCGTCGCGTCGAGCGCACCGACGCGGGCGGACGCGGAGCGCAGGTCGGCCGCGGTGATGCGGCCCGCGAGCACGGGCTCGGCCGACGTCCCGGTGAGGTGGGCGGTGGCCGAGAGCTGGCCGCCGAGCCCGCCGATGCCGGCGAGGTCCGAGAGCGACGCGATGTCGACGCCCTCGGCCTGGACGGTGAAGTCCTGCTCGCCGTTGAAGCGGATATCGCCGGCGACGGCGATCTGCTGCGCCATCGGGCCGTCGCTGCGCAGGACGAGGCTGTCCACCGAAAGGCCCTCGTCCACGACGACGCGCGCGGGCTGGACGAGCGTCCACTGGACGTCGTCGATGCCGGCCGTGGCGCGGTCGAGGCGGACGACGAGCGGCTGGGCGGGCTGGTCGCCCGACGCCGGCAGCGGCAGTTCGACGAGCGCGTCGACGTCGACGATGCTGCGGCGCTGGTCCACGATGACGTAGGCCGAGACGGCGAGGGCGGGCCGCTGCACCGGCGGCTGCACCACGGCGAGCCCGGCGCGGCCGAGGCGGATGGCGAGCGTGTCGGCCAGGGTGCTGCGAGGCGCGGCCGGGACGGTCCCGTCGGCGAGCGTATCCGACGGGGCGCCGAGTTGGGCGATATCGGCGAGCGTGGCCGTGACGCGGCCTTCGCGGAGCAGGCGCTCGCCGAGCGCGAGACTGTCGAAGGTGACGGCGGCCATGCCGCGCACGGCACCCTGCCCGAGCGCGTCCACGCCGCGGGCCTCGAGCGCGGCGCGGTCCACGGTCGCGTCGAGTATGCCGCGCAGGCGGGTCACGGTGGTCGTGCCCGACGTGAGGTCATCGACGCCGAGCGTGCCGGAGACGGCGAGCGGCTGGCCCGGGACGCCCATCGCGGTGAGGTCGAACGCGCCGTGGCGGAGGTCGAGGTTGGCGCGCGAGGTGTCGCGGAAGGCGGCGAGGCTGCGGACCTCGCCAGCCAGCCGGAAGTCCGACGCCGCGCTGGCGTCGAACAGCGCGACCGTGCCGCCGCCGTCGGCGGTGGCGATGTCCGTGCGGACCGTCAGGGTGTCCACGGTGAGGATGCCGCGGGCGAGCGCGATGTGCGCGTCGAGCGTGTCGATACGGGCCGGGCCGGCGGCCGAGGCACGCGTGCGGACGTCGGCGTCGAGGCGGAGCGTGCGCGGGTCCGTGCCCTGCCCGTCGACGTCGAAGGCGAGCGTGAGGCTCGTGCGCGGGGCGCTCGGGAGGACGCGGCCGAGCGCGGCGAGGTCGAGCCCGGTCGTCGTGCCGCGGAGCGCGTAGGCCGGCGCGGCGTCGAACGGACGGACGTCGAAACTGGTCCGCACGCGTCCGCCGGTGCCGTCGGCGAGCGCGGCGACGACCGAGTCCGCGAGGGCCCCACCGGTCGCCTCGCCCAGGAGCGCGTCCAGCGAGCCGACGGCGCGGCCGCGGGCGAGCGTCACGTCGATGCGGGCGGAGCGGATGCGGGCGCCGTTGGCCGTCGACGGCTGGAGCGTGACCACGAGGTCCGCGTTCGCCGTGGGCAGGTCCGCGATGCCGGCGACGCGGCCGGTCGCGCAGCCCGTGAGGTCGGTGTCGAGGTCCGGGTTCGCCGTCAGGCGCCCGACGTCGAGGTGGCGGAAGCACGTCCCGTCGGCGAAGTCGAAGCTGGGCGCGGCGTCGAACGGGCGCGTCGTGAGGTTGAGCGCGAGGCTGCCGTCGGGCGTGTCCACGGTGCCATTGATGCTCACGAGGCCGGCGCGGGCGCCGATACGCAGGTCCGTCGCGTCGACGAAGCGGTCGCCGTAGCTGGACTCCGTCAGGCGCAGGCGCGCGTCGGCGACGAGCGTCGCGGGGTCGGTCCCGCGCAGCGTGAGCTCGTAGGCGCCGGAGAGGTCCGAGCGCTGGGCCGGGTTGCCGGTGAGCTGCGCGAGGTCCACGCGGCGGAGCGTGCCGCGCGCCTCGACGCTCAGCGGCTGCTCGAACGGACGCGTCGTGCCGACGGCCGTGAGCGCGCCCGCCGCGCCCAAGTCGGCCGAGGCGTCGAAGGCGAGGCGGCCCGCGCGGAGCTGGGCGGTGACGTCGGCGGCGGCGATCTGGGTCGTCCCGTACGACGAGCCGCGGAGCTGCGCCGTCGCGTCGAGAGCGGCCGAGCGGACGTCCGTGCCGGTCCCGTTGAGCGTGAACGCGCCGGTGAGGCTGGAGCGCTGGGCCGGGTTGCCCGTGAGCGCGGCGAGGTTCAGTCGGTCGGCCCGGCCGGAGTCGACGGTGTAGCGGAGCGTCGGGCGCGTCGGGTCCACGGTGCCCGAGGCGACGAGGCGGCCGCCGGCATTGCCGATCGTGACGTCGGCGTTGTAGTCCGCCACGCCGCCGTCGATGGCCGCGTCGACGTCGGCGCGGTCGAAGAGGTAGCGCTTGCCGCCGACGGTGACGTCCGTGCGGCCGAGCGAGGCCGCGACGGTGCCCGTGAACGTCTTCACGGAGGTCCCGCGGCCCTCGACGGCGATGTCGCCCGCGAGGCGGCCGCGGACGTTGCTCGTCGGCGCGAGGACGGCGAGGTTGAGGTCGCGCGCGCGGCCACGCAGGGCGAAGGTCGGGACGCGGTCGAACGGGCGGGCGTCGCCTTCGGCGGTCAGGTCGAGGCCGGGGATCGCGCCGTCGAGGTCGAACGTGACGCGGCCGGCGGCGAAGGTGCCGTCGAGCGCGAGACGGTCGATGCGGCGGCCGGCGGCGCGGCTCTCGCGCAGGGCGAGGTGAAACGGGCCGTCGAGCGCGCGCAGGCTGGAGCCTTCGAGGCTCACGCGGAGGTCGCCGGTGAGGTCGGCCGCAAGGGCCGGGTTGCGCGTGATCGCGCCCGGGTCGAGGTGGCGCAGCGTGCCCTCGGCGCGGTAGCGGACGGGCCCGTCGGTCGGGCGCGTGAGCTCGCCGTCGAGGGCGACGGTGGCGTCGGGCGCGCCGCGCTCGCCGGGGAGCGAGCCGCGGAGGGCGAGCGAGAGCGTGCCGCCGTCGGAGTCTGCCGTCAGGCGCAGGCGTGGGTCGCCGTAGAGCGAGACGCCGCCGAAGGCGCGCGCGTCGGCGAGCGCGAACGGCGTCGCGACGAGGTCGGCGTCGAAGAGCGGAAGCGCGTCGCCGGCGCGAACGGCCTCGCCGAAGCCGACGCGGCCCGAGCCGCGCAGGCGCGTCCCGAGCGTGCTCCGGGCCGCGAGGCGCGTCAGCACGACCTCGCTCCGCGAGAAGCGTCCGGCGGCGGCGATGCCCATCCGCGAGAGCGCGCCCGCCGAGACGGCCGTGAGCCGGATCCGGTCGATGCGCCCGTGGAGGCTGTCCGGCGCGGAGACGATGTCGCGGACGTCCGCCGCGACGGCGTCGAGGACGAGCGTCGAGTCGCGGTCCGGGCTGTACCAGTGGATCTCGGCGCGGCCGTCGCGCACCTGTGCGCGGTCGATGAGGACGGTGAAGCCGCTCTTCTTCTTGTCGGGGTCCGCCGGCCGGAGCAATCCGGCGACGTTGAACGTCCCGTCGGCGCGCTGGCGCACGAACACGCGCGGCCCGATGAGCGTGAGGTCGCTCGCGGAGAACGTCTTGTTGAGGAACGTCCGCAGCGAGTAGCGCACGAGTAGCGTGTCGACGGCGAGGACGGTCTCGCCGCCGCGCTCGACCTCGAACCCGACCATCGTCGCGCCGGTGAGGAAGTTGCCCGAGACCCCCTGAACCCGGACCGTCGCGTCCTCGGCGAACAGGTTGGCGATCTGGGTCACGGCGACGAGGCGGACGCGCTCCTGGCCGGTGTCGGTGCCGAGGTAGAGCAGCAGGCCGCCGAGCGCGAGCGCAGCGAGGACGACGAGCGCCGTGAGCGCGACGGCGACGCGGCGCGCGGTGATGCGGCGCTCGAGGCGCTTCACCGGCGTCTCGTCCGGGCCGGGCGGCGGCGCGCCTTCGGCCGCACCGCCCTCGGCCGCACCGCCGCCGTCCGCGTCGCCGCGGGGCAGGTCGTCGTCGGGCAGGGCGGTCGGGTCGGTCACGAGAGCGTCAACGCGGAGATA
>JBBSUZ010000191.1:0-6482 GCA_038233965.1 Rhodothermales bacterium
CAGCTCTACGACCGCAACGACGCGGAATAGACGTCCGCGTTGGACAGACGTGAGCGCGGGCCCCGAGCACATGCTCAGGGCCCGCGCTGTGCATCCGAGCCCATGCGATCAGCGAGAGAGGTACAGGTTGCGCATCTCGTACGGCTTCGAGATGTGCTCGTCGCGGACCGAGTCCACGAACGCGATGGCCTCGCCCGTGGACTTCATCTCGGGCCCGAGCTCGCGCGCGACCTCCGGGAATTTGTCCCACGAGAAGACGGGCTCCTTGACTGCGAAGCCCACGAGCGACGACTCGAGGATGCCTGAGGCGCGCATGTCGGCCAGCGACGCGCCGAGCATCAGCTTCGCACCCAAGCTCGCCACCGGCACGCCGGTCGCCTTGGCGACGAACGGGACCGTGCGGCTCGCGCGCGGGTTGGCCTCGATGACGTAGACCGAGTCCACCCCGTCGGCGGTCTGGACGGCTAGTTGCGCGTTCATCAGCCCGACGACGCCGAGCCGGAGCGCGATGCGCGTCGCCGTCTCGCGCAGGACCTCGACCGTCTCCGGCTTGAGCGAGAACGGCGGGATGACGGCCGTCGAGTCGCCACTGTGGACGCCCGCGGGCTCGATGTGCTGCATCACGCCCGCGACATGGACGTCCGTGCCGTCGCTCAGGAGGTCGACGTCGACCTCGATCGCGTTCTCGAGGTAGCGGTCCAGCAGCACCTCGTTGCCCGGGAACAGGCGGAGCACGTTCGCGACGTAGTCCGCCACCTCGTCGCGGTTGATGGCGATACGCATGCCCTGCCCGCCGAGGACGTAGCTCGGGCGCACGAGCACCGGGTAGCCGATGCCCTCGGCGACGCCGACGGCCTCCTCGACCGTGCGTGCGATGCCGTACGGCGGGAACGGAATCTCCAGCTCTTCGAGCAGGCGACTGAATTTGCCCCGGTCTTCGGCGAGGTCCATGTTCTCGAACGGCGTGCCGAAGAGCGGGATGCCCGTCTCGAGCAGGTTGCGGGCGAGCTTCAGCGCCGTCTGCCCGCCCAGCTGCACCATCACGCCGACGGGCTTCTCGTGCTCGATCACGTCGCGGACGCGCTCCCAGAACACGGGCTCGAAGTAGAGCTTGTCCGCGACGTCGAAGTCGGTCGAGACCGTCTCGGGGTTGCAGTTGATCAGGACCGCCTCGTAGCCCATCTCCTTGGCCGCGAGCACGCCGTGGACGCACGAGTAGTCGAACTCGATGCCCTGGCCGATGCGGTTCGGGCCCGACCCGAGGATCAGCACCTTCTCGCGGTCGGACACGACGGATTCCATGGCGAGCGGGTCGCCGGCGCCGTCGTACGTCGAGTAGAAGTAGGGCGTGACGGCCTCGAACTCGCCGGCGCACGTGTCCACGACGCGGAACGTCGGCCGTAAGCCGAGCGCCTCGCGGCGGGCGCGGACGTCCGCTTCGGTCTGGTTCGTGAGGTACGCGATCTGGACGTCCGAGAAACCGTCCTGCTTGGCAACGAGCAGAAGGTCGCGCGGGAGATCGCCCTGCACCGCTTCGAGCTCGCGCTCGCGGGCGACGAGGTCGTGGATGTGGTGCAGGAACCACGGATCGACGCGCGTGACGTCCGCGACCTCCTCCACGGACGTCCCGAGCCGGAAGGCGTTGCGGACGTGCAGCAGGCGGTCCCAGTACGGCCGCGCGAGGCGGGTGCGGACGACCGAGCGGTCGGGCAGCGGACCGTCGGCGCCCAGTCCCGAGAAACCCTGTTCGAGGCTCTGGAAGGCTTTCTGCAACGACTCGTTGAACGTCCGCCCGATCGCCATCACCTCGCCGACGGCCTTCATCTGCGTCGTCAGCGCCTCGTCGACGCCCTCGAACTTGTCGAAGTTGAAGCGCGGCACCTTCGTCACGACGTAGTCGATCGACGGCTCGAAGCAGGCGCTCGTCGTACCCGTGACCTCGTTGGGCAGCTCGTCCAGCGTGTACCCGACGGCGAGGCGCGCGGCGACCTTGGCGATCGGGTAGCCTGTCGCCTTGCTGGCCAGCGCGGACGACCGCGAGACGCGCGGGTTGATCTCGATCACGACCATCCGCGCCGTGACGGGGTCGACGGCGAACTGGATGTTGCAGCCGCCGGCGAACGTCCCGATCGAGCGCATCGCCGTGATGGCCGCGTCGCGCATGATCTGGTACTGCGGGTCCGTCAGGGTCTGCTGCGGCGCGACGGTGACGCTGTCGCCCGTGTGGACGCCCATCGGGTCGATGTTCTCGATCGAGCAGATGATGACGACGTTGTCGGCCGCGTCGCGCAGGAGCTCGAGCTCGAACTCCTTCCAGCCGAAGAGGCACTCCTCGACGAGGACCTCGTGGATGGGCGAGAGCTGGAGCGCGCGGCTCACCATCGGCTCGAAGTCCTCGGGCCGCCACACGATGCCGCCGCCCGCGCCGCCCATCGTGAAGGACGGCCGCAGCACGACGGGCTTGAACGCCTGCGCGCCGGTCCCCTCCCCGGCCAGCCACTGCGCGATCTCCTTGGCCTCGAGCAGCGAGTTGGCCGCGCGCGACCGCGCCTGGTCCAACCCGATCGACTCCATGAGGTCACGAAACTTCTGACGGTCCTCGGTGATGTGGACGGCCTCGTAGTCGACGCCGATGACGTCGATGCCGTGCTCGGCCCAGAAGCCGTCGTCGTGGAGCGCGAGCGCGAGGTTGAGGGCCGTCTGGCCGCCCATCGTCGGCAGGACGGCGTCGATGTCCTCCTTGCCGACGATCTCGCGGATCGAGGCCGGCGTGAGGGCCTGGAGATACACGGCGTCGGCCGTGATCGGGTCCGTCATGATCGTCGCCGGGTTCGAGTTGACGAGCACGACGCGGTAGCCCTCGGCGCGGAGCGCGCGGGCGGCCTGGGTGCCGGAGTAGTCGAACTCGCACGCCTGCCCGATCACGATCGGCCCGGAGCCGATGAGCAGGATCGTCTTGATGTCGGTGCGTCTGGGCAAAGCGGGGTCGCGGTTGGCTGCGCCGGCCTGCGGCGCGGGGTACGAGGTACCGATGAGAGAGCGTCAGTGCAGAACAGAGCACCCGGTACCTGGTACCCGGCACCCGGCGGCATCAGCCGGCGCTGAAGCCGCCGACCGTCTTGGTGTCCTCGCGCTCGAGGATGACGAGGGCGGCGAACTGCGGCGGGGCTGTCGCGCCGCCCGTGCCGCCCATCGCGGTCGTGGCGGCGATGCGCCAGCCGTCGTCGAGGAGCGCGGTGAGGGCGTCCTCGGACTCGCTCGGGTGGCCCGGCGCGTGGTGGATGACGAGGGTTTTATGCTGCTTGGCCATCGAGAACTGCGAGTTAGAGGGGGTTGAGCGGAGCGGGCACGTCGCCCGCGTGTCAGGCGTGGCTCGGGATGAGGTCGAGGAACGCGTCGAAGAGGTAGCGGCTGTCGTGCGGGCCGGGGCAGGCCTCGGGGTGGTACTGCACCGAGAGGCCGGCGAAGCGCGCGAAGCGGAGGCCCTCGACGGAGCCGTCGTTGAGGTTGCGGTGCGAGACCTCGGCGACCTCTTCGGTGAGACTCGCCTCGGAGACGGCGAAGCCGTGGTTCTGGGTCGAGATCTCGACGCGGCCCGTCGCATGGTGGATCACCGGGTGGTTGGCGCCGCGGTGCCCGACCTTCATCTTCTCGACGGTGAGGCCCTCGGCGAGCGCCATCAGCTGGTGCCCGAGGCAGATGCCGAAGATCGGCAGGCCCGTCTGGATCGCCGCTCGGACGGTCTCGACGGACGCGGTCATCGCGCGCGGGTCGCCGGGACCGTTCGAGAAGAAGAGGCCGTCCGGCTGCCACGCCAGGACGTCTGCGAGCGGCGTGGACGCCGGGAAGACGCGGACGGCGCAGCCCATCGCGGCGAACTGCCGCAGGATGTGGCGCTTGACGCCGTAGTCGTAGACGGCCACGCGCGGGCTGCCCGAGACGGAGACGTCGTAGGCCTCGGCCGTCGTGACGCGGCTCGCGAGCTCGAGACCTGCCATCGACGGATGCGCCGCGGCCCGCGCGACGAGGTCGGCGTCCGAGGCATCGGCGTCGGTCGAGACGATGGCGTTCATGACGCCGGCGTCGCGGACGTGTCGGACGAGCCGGCGCGTGTCCACGCCCGTGATCCCGACGAGCCCGTGGCGCACCATGTACGCGTCCAGCGTCTCCTCCATCGCGCTGTTGGACGGGTTCCGGGCGAACGCGCGCACGATGAGCCCGGCGACGTGCGGGCGGTCCGCCTCGGTCGCCGCCTCGAACGCGCCGTAGTTGCCGATGTGCGGATACGTCATCATCATGAGCTGCCCGGCGTAGCTCGGGTCCGTCAGGATCTCCTGGTAGCCGGACATCGAGGTGTTGAAGCACAGCTCGCCCGCCGCCTCGCCAGCCGCGCCGACAGATGTGCCGCAGACGACAGTGCCGTCTGCGAGTGCGAGGCGGGCCGGGCGGACGGAATGGGTTTCAGTCATGGCGGTCGATCGGCGTGAGCACAAAAAAAGCCTCCCGAAAACGAGAGGCTCACCGGCCCGGCGAGGGCGCGGCAGCAGCGGAGTCGGCAGGAATCCGAGGGTCGGGCATCGGGTGGGCCGTGGACTCGCTCAAGCTACCGCCGCCCGACGGCCGGCATCGGCAGCACCCGGGAGTCCGACGCAGATTCACGCGGCCGCTCGGCGCGCCAGCACGACCGGTGGTGAACGAAGAGCCACGCATGAGCGCGTCGCTGGCGAGCAGAGCGGTATGGCGTGGCCGGGGTCGTCCTCGGAACCGGAATAGCTCGCCGAGCGCTCGGAGAACTGCGGGGCGAGCGCGGCGCAGAGAATCGGGCACATGGCTGCCAGGACGAGGGTGCGGGGAGTCTACGTCCCGGCACTTCCAGCGGCACGGACCCGCGTTCGGATCCGCCGCGGCGGGCGGATTCACGCGGCGTTCGGCACACAGGCTGGCAGGGACGCCATTCGGACTTTTCGGACGGCGCGCGAAGGCGTACCCTCCGGTCTCCCCACGCCCGCGCCGTGCCCCTGTCGTCCGACCCGTCTCGCGTCCGCACCCGCAACCGCCTGCTCGCGACGGCGCTCGGGGCGAGCGCGCTGCTGCACATCGCCGGCGCTGGGATCTGGCTGCTGCTGACGCCGACGACGCGCGTCGTGCCGCCGCTGCCGGCCATCGAGTATGAGGTCCGCGAGATCGTGCCGATCCCCGAGATCACGCTGCGGCCGGACGCCGAGTTCGGCGAGGCCGAGGCCGGGTCGGGCGGGACGCCAGCCGGCCCGTCGAGCGCGCCCGAGGTGGCGCTGCCCGAGGCCCGTTCACAGACGGTGACGCCCGACGCCCCGGTCGTATCGAGCACGCCGGATGCGCCGCAGGTCGCCGTCTCGCGCGGTGCGCCCGTCGCGAGCCGTACGCCGGACGCGCTGCCAGCCGCCGGACCCGCACGCTCGTCGGCGACGCTTCCAGGTGCGGGCGGGCCGACATCGGGGCCGCCGGGGGGCGGCGCTGGGACGGGCAGCGGGAGCGGCGGGTCAGGCGGTGGCACGGGCGGCGGGGCCGGCACGGGGTCGGGAACCGGCGACGGCGCGGGAGCGGGCGACGGCGGAACGGGCGGCGAGCGCTTCGTCGAGCGGCCCGAGCGGAGCCCTCGCTCGACCGGCACCCAGTTCCCGGTCTACCCGGATGCCGCGCGCCGCGCCGGCGTCCGCGCGCGCGTCCGCGGGCGCGTGCTCGTCAAATCGGGCGGGCAGGGCGTCAGCGTCGAGGTCGTCGAGCGGACGCTGATCGACCGGCGCGGGCGCGAGCAGGTCGTGGCGCGCCTGCCCTACGGGCTCGAGGAGTCGGCGCTGACGGCGGCGCGGAACACGCAGTACGCCCCCGCCCGCGACGCTGGCGAGAACGTCCGCGCCTATGGCACGGTCACGATCCTGATCGGCACCGACAGCTGAGATCAGCCGCGGCGCACGCGCGGGACGGGTCGCGGGGCAGTGTCGGTCGGGACCTCGAACGCGACGCCGGCCATCAGCGCGACGACGGCGGCGCGGCGGCTCGCCCACGTCGCAGCAGGTGCGACGACCGAGACGGCCCAGAACATGCGCCCGCGCTGCACGAACGCGGTCGCTCCGGCGATGCCTGTCCCGGCGGTTTCGACGGAGACGAGGGCTGCAACCGGCACCTGCGCCGGTCCGACCGGACGCACGCCGTGGTAGCCCACGCGCGCCTGCCCCGAGTGCCATCCCTGCTCCTCGGCCGGGTTGAGGCCGGTCATCAGTTCGGCGCGCAGTGTGACGCCGGCGAGCGCGCTCCCGGCCGGCGCGGCGAAGGTGTAGACGGCATAAGCCGGCAGCCGCGCTTCATCGTCCGCAGCCGTCCAGCCCGGTGGCAGGGCGACGCGCAGGCCGGTCCGGCCGTACAGCGCAGACGTCGGGCGGGCGGGTGCCGCGAGAACCGGTGCGGCGGGCTCGGCGTCACGCGTCGCCTCGGTCGGCTGGGAC
>JBBSUZ010000192.1:0-6452 GCA_038233965.1 Rhodothermales bacterium
ACGCTCGCCGGCAAGACCCTCTTCATCACCGGCGCGAGCCGCGGCATCGGCAAGGCCATCGCGCTGCGCGCGGCCCGCGACGGCGCCAACATCGTCGTCGCGGCGAAGACGGCCGAGCCGCACCCGCGCCTCGACGGCACGATCCACACGGCCGCAGCCGAGATCGAGGCCGCGGGCGGGAAAGCGCTCGCGCTCCAGGTCGACGCCCGCGACGAGGACCGCGTCGCGGAGGCGATGAAGGAGGCGGCCGACCACTTCGGCGGCATCGACATCGTCGTCAACAACGCCAGCGCCATTTTCCTCGCGGACACGGCGCACACGCCGATGAAGCGCGTGGACCTCATGTTCGGCGTCAACGTCCGCGCGACGTTCTGCGTGACGCAGGCGGCGCTGCCGTACCTGCTCGAGAGCGCCCGGGCGGGCCGCGACCCGCACATCATGACGCTCAGCCCGCCGCTCGCGATGGAGGAGAAGTGGTTCGCGCCGCACGTCGCGTACACGATCTCGAAGTTCGGCATGTCTATGTGCGTCCTCGGCTGGGCCGGCGAGTTCCGCGACGTCGGCATCGCCGCCAACGCGCTCTGGCCGCGGACGACGATCGCGACGGCCGCCGTCGAGAACCTCCTCGGCGGCGAGCAGATGATGGCCGCCTCCCGCACGCCGGACATCATGGGCGACGCCGCGCACTGGATTCTCACGCAGCCGAGCCGCGACACCACCGGCCACTTCTTTATCGACGACGAGGTGATGGAGCGCGCCGGCGTCACGGATCTCGACCGGTACGCGGTCACGCCGGGCGCGGAGCTCATGCCGGACTTCTTCGTCGAGCCCCGCTGACCGTCCGTTCCGAGTCTCTCGCGAGCGATGACGTCCCCTCCGCTCCGGGTGAGGGGAACGCCGCGCTATGTGTCGCGACTCACGGTTCGGTGGTGAAGCCGGCTGCTCCTGAGGCGTCGACGCTCGGACTGATCCACCCCCCCCGGCCCCCCTGTCTAGGAGGGGAGCTTTTGAGGTCCTGCCGGACCGTCGACGTCCCACATAGCTCCTGTCCGTCTCGATATGCCCGACTCTGACGACCTCACGCCGCTCGAGGAGGCCACGGCCTCGGCCGTCGGGCTGGAGCGGTTCGACCGCGCGGCGCTCTTCCGCGAGACGGCCGAGGCCGCGACCGACACCGACGCGCCGTTCTGGGCCGTGCTGCTGCTCTCGGGCGCGATCGCGACGCTCGGGCTGGCGCTGAACCAGACGGCCGTCGTGATCGGGGCGATGCTCGTCGCGCCGCTGCTCGGGCCGCTGCTCGGCCTCGCGCTCGCGCTGGCCGTCGGCGACGGGCGGCTGGCGGTCCAGACCGCCGTCACGATCGGGCTCGGCGCCGTCGGCGTGATCGTGCTCGCGGCGGGGCTGACGCTCGTGCTGCCGTTCCACACCGTCACGGCCGAGATCGCGGCGCGGACGCAGCCGACGCTGCTGGACCTCGCCATCGCCGTCGCGTCCGGCCTGGCCGGGGCCGTCGTGATGCTCTCGCGCGAGAAGCGCCTCTCGGCGTCGATCCCGGGCGTCGCGATCGCCGTCGCGCTGATCCCGCCGCTGAGCGTGGCCGGCTTCGGCATCGGCATCGGCGGCTGGGAGCTCGTCCGCGGTAGCCTGCTGCTGTTCGGCGCCAACCTCGCGGGCATCGTGCTCGCGGCGATGGTCGCGTTCCTCGCCGTCGGGATGCACCGCCGCGACGTGGTCGAGGCCGCGCGGGCGTGGCACAAAACGGGCGCGTCGACCGGGCTCGCGGCGCGCATCGAGTCCGCTCACGTCACGCGCCGGCTGCGCGTGTTCGAGTCGACCGGGCTGCGGCTCGCGCTCGTGCTCGCCTTCGTCGCCGCCGTCGCCGCGCCGCTCTCGACGTCGCTCGCGCAGATCGTGCGCGAGTCGCGCGTGACGCAGGCTGTGAACGACGCCGCGGACGGGCTCACCGGCGAGGGCCGCGCGTTCGTGCTCGGGCAGGACCTGACGCTCGGCGAGGGGCGCGCGACGGTCCGCCTGCGGCTCGCCACGACCGAGTGGCTCACGCCCGAGGCCCGCGCCCGCTTCGAGTCTCAGGCGACCGCGGCGGCCGGCGAGCCGGTCGCGCTCGTGCTGGAGCAGGTCCCGGCGTCGGCGGGCGATCTCGACGCACTCGCGGCTGCCTTCCCGCGCGGCACGCCCGACGACGCGCCAGCATCCGCGCCGGTTCAGCCCCAGGCGCCGCCGTCCGCCTCGGCGCGGCTCGACGGCGTCCTCGGCAGCCTCATCGTGCCCGACAGCGTCGCCGTCGTCGGTGGGGCGCTCGGGCAGGGGGGCGCGATCACCGTGACGTACCTCGCGCCGCGCCGCCTCGCGCCCGACGCCGAGGCGATCCTCGCCCGGCAGGCCGCGCGCGGCGTCGGGGCCGACCCGAATCGGGCCCGCGCCGAGGCCGTTCTTTCCCGTCCGCAGCCCCTTCCGGCCGACTCGTCCGCCCGCGTCTCGCAGCTCGACGCCGCTGCATCCACCGCGCGTCGACTGCCCGGCGTCCACCTGGTCGTCACCGTGGACAGTGCGCAGGTCGCGCCTGTCCGTTCCCGCCTCGGGTCGTCGGCCGACGTCCGCCGCGGCACCCCCGCCCGCCTCTCCTTCTCGCCCCGATGACCCGCCCCGCCCATCAGCCCGTCCGCCTCGCCGCCGACTCGCCCGCCCAGGAACTGACCGTCGAGTGGTCCGACGGCCACGTCTCTGTCTACTCGTACGAGGGCCTCCGCCGGGCGTGCCCGTGCGTCGAGTGCCGCGGCGGCCACGGCGCGATGGCCGACCCCATCGACCCGGTCGTGTTTCACCTGCCGGGCCTGATGACGCACGAGATCACCGAGCTGCGGCCGGCCGGCAACTACGCGCTCCAGATCGTCTGGGGCGACGGCCACGCGTCGGGCCTGTGGCGGTGGGAGTCGCTGCGGGCGCTGTGCCCGTGCGCCGTCTGCCAGCCCGAGTACGCGTAGCAGGTGGCCGTCCGCTAGCCCTCCGCGCGCCAGACGAGGCGCTCGAGGAAGGCGTTGGCGAGCGAGTCGGTCGGGGGCAGCGCGGACTGGCCGACGAGCGCCTGGCTCGCGAAGACGAGGTCGACGCCGGCCCCGCGGCAGACGGCGCGGTCGCGCAGGTCGTCCGCGCCGATGGTGCAGGTGAGGTCAGCCGCGCCCGCCTCAGCGAACGTCTGGCCGGGGTGGACGCCGCCGGGGCCCGAGACGTCCTCGTTCGGCGCGTCGATGCGCGCGACGGTGCCGGACGTGTCGCCGCTCACCTCGAACACGATCTGGCCGTCGCGGAGCGCCCACACGGTCCGTGCGCCGTCGGGCGCGTCGTGGCGCTCGGTCGTGAAGCCCGGCGGGAGGGCCGCGTGGACGCTCGCCGAGTCGAACCGCGTCGCCCTGCTCAGGCCGGCGACGCCGTCGGACGTCAGCGACAGGCCGCCCGGACGCGGCGCGGTGGGCGCGCTGTCCGCCGCAGGCACGGACTCGCCGCCGCACGCGGCGAGCGCGAGCATCAGCAGGGGCGCGAAGCGGAAACGTCGAACCATCGGGGCGCGGGTAACGTCCTTCAAGGTACCCTGCCGCTCCCCGCCCGCCGGACGCACCGCCGACCATGCTCCGATTCGCTCTGTTCGCCGCCCTCACGCTGGTCGCGCTGCCCGCCGCGGCGCAGACGCAGTCCGACATGAACGCTGAGGCGTGCGCTGCACGGGACGCCTCGGACCGCTCCCTGAACACGGCGTATCGCGGCGCGCTCGCAGTTTCCCCCACGGACCTGAGCCGCCGCCGGCTCCGCGACGCGCAGCGCGCGTGGGTCCGCTTCCGCGACGCCGAGGTCGCGGCCATCTTCCCGCTCGCGGCCGGCGCCAACCCGCGCGCCGAGTACGGCTCGATCTACGACCTGCGCGTGTGCGGCGAGCAGGCCCGCCTCACCGACGCACGGACGGCGCAGCTGCGCGAGCACGCCCGGTGCGCCGGCGGCGGCGAGCCGACCTGCATGTAACGCCATGTCCCGCGTCGCACTCCTCCTGCTCCTCTTCGCCGGCTGCTCCACCGCCGCGCAGACCCGCAGCGTCTACACGACGCTCGAGCGCTGCCGGACGACCGAGCAGAACCTCGACGAGGGCTGGATCTCGCAGCGCTGCCCCGGCACGGCCGGCTACGCGCTCAACGTCCACGAAGGCGACCTGCGGCAGTCGGTCGACGTCGTCGCGCCGGGCGGGGCCGTCTTTCCGCTCGCCCTCTGGTCCGTCGTGTCGTCGGCGTTCTCGTTCGTCGGGCCGCGGGCCGAGTGGTGGATCGTGCGGCGGCGGCCGGTCGCGCTGATCGTGCGGCTGGGCGCGAGCGAGGATCCGGCGCATCCCGAGCGCACGACGTCGCGGCTGGCCGTCGCCCGCGTCTCGCCGCGCGGGGCGTGCGTCGTGGCCGTCGTGCAGCCGGCGGCCGACATGAACGGGCAGGCGCGCCGCCTCGCGGACCGTGCCGCCCGCATGCCGTGCCTCGCCGCCCCGTGAGCGCTCCCATCGCCGCCCACGTCCGCATCGGACACGGCCAGCTCAAGGTCGCGGACCTCGACCGCGCGTTCTGCGTCGGTATGCTCGGCTTCGAGGTTACGGAGCGGATGGACGATCAGGCCGCGTTCATCAGCGCGGGCGGCTATCACCACATCGGGCTGAACCCGTGGGCGAGCCGCGACGGCTCGCCCACGCCGCCTGGCACGACGGGCCTCTACCACGTCGCGATCCTCCACCCGGACTGCGCCTCGCTCGCCGATGCCCTCCGCCGCCTCGTCGGCGCCGGCATCGCCCTCGACGGCGCGGCGAACCACGGCGTCTCCGAAGCGCTCTACCTCCACGACCCCGGCGTCACCCCGGAGGGAAGGTGCAGCCCACGGCGCCGAGCTGTCCCGCGAGCGTCCCGAGGCCGAGTGGCCCCGCACGGCCGGCGGCGGCATCGCGATGACGACAGACCCGCACGCTCTGCTCGCGGAAACGCCGTGGCGGTCTCAGCCCGGTGTAGCCCATCCTTCCGCAGCAGGTAGGCTTATCCGAAATCGCCCTCTCGCATATTTGAGCATGCAGTATCCGACCTCCGCCACGCCGCAGGTATGACGCATATCGTTCTGCACGTCCTGGTCCCTCTGCTGGTTGCACGTGCATGCTACCGGGGCCGCTGGCGAAACGCGACGGTGATTATGGTCGCGACCCTGATCGTCGATGCCGATCACCTGCTGGCTGATCCGATCTACGATCCCAATCGGTGTTCCATTGGCTTCCACCCTCTGCACACGGTCCCTGCCATCCTGGCCTACGTCGCTCTGGCTGTGCTGCCTCTCCGTGTGGGGGGGAAGACCCGGGCCTTCGACTCTCATCCAACCGCGCGCGTTGTGCACCTCATGGGCCTTGGACTCCTGATCCACATGGCGCTCGACTGGACCGACTGCATGGGTTGATGTTCTGCACGCTGAGCCCCGGGTCGAGCAGTGATCTGTAGGGTCCGGTCCGCTCTTTTGCCTTCTGGTCTACCCACATCGGTTACTCGTTGACGGCTCCCCGCCACGCCGTCAGCTTTCCCCTCTGCTACGGCAGGCGTGCTGCGAGTGCTTCGGCCGGGTGCAGCGCGGCCCGGCCCGTCGTGTGCGCGATCTGCGCCCGGCAAGACGTCCCCGCCGCGACGACCGTCGCGTGCGGCATGGCGCGGACGGCCGGAGCGAGGCGCTCCTCGCCCATCGCGACCGACACGGCGTAGTGCTCGGCCTCGTAGCCGAATGCGCCCGCGACGCCGCAGCAGCCCGCCTTCGTCTCGGAGACCGCGAAGCCTGCGGCACCGAGACACGCGCGGCTGGCCGACATCGCCGAGAGCGCCTTCTGGTGGCAGTGGCCGTGCACGAGCGCGTCGCCCGCCGCCGGTTTCCAGTCGATGCGCCCGAGCGCTTCGCCGTTCGCCTCGGCCCACTCCTCGAACGTCACGGCGACGGCGGCGATGGCTGCGGCGCGGGCGTCGCCGGGCAGCAGGCGCGGGATCTCGTCGCGGAGCGTCAGGATGCATGACGGCTCGAGGCCGACGATCGGGAGGCCCGCCTCGGCGATCGGCGCGTACGTCTCGACGAGCCGCCGCGCGAGCGCCGTCGCGTGCGAGACGTAGCCCTTCGAGAGGTACGTCCGCCCGCAGCAGCGGTACTCGGGCACGACGACGTCGGCGCCGGCGGCCGCGAAGACGCGCAGCGCCGCGCGCGGGATCTCGGGCTCCTGGAAGCGCCCGAACGTGTCGGCGAAGAGGGCGACGCGGGGGTGTTGGGGGTCAGGGGTTAGGGGTTGGGGGGAGCTGCTTTTCCCCAAACCCCAAACCCCAATACCCATACCCACAAAATGGGTAGTGGCGCAGGGTGGGCAACATATAAAACGGGCGATGCAGCGGCCCCGC
>JBBSUZ010000193.1:0-6412 GCA_038233965.1 Rhodothermales bacterium
CCGAGCTGGAAGGTGCCGGAGGCGGCGGCAGACGGGGAATTGGACATAAGACGCGCGTGCAAGAGTGGAGGCGGCGTACGCCGGCCCGCGTGCCGGTTTCCCGGTCCGGCCGTCGTGCGTGCCGCTCACACGCCGATTTCGCCGAGCACGCGTGCGATCGCGGCCGGGGCGAGCGCGAGGCGCGGGCCGTACCACGAGAACGCCTCGCCGTCGACGAGCACGACGCGGGCGCGGGGCGCGAGCGCCTGCACCTCGGCGACATGTTTCTCGGCGAACGGGAAGGGCTCGGACGAGAGCAGGACGACGTCCGGGTCGGCCGCGCGGATCTCGTCCGCCGTGACAGCCGGGTAGCGCGGTCGGTCGCCGAAGACGTTGGTGAGCCCGCCCCACGCCATGACGTCGTGGACGATCGTGTCCGACCCGACGGTCATCCACGGGTCGCGCCAGATGAGGTAGGCGGCGCGGACGGGGCGGGACGCCGGCGGGACGGCCGCGAAGGCCGACGCGATGCGGTCGGCGAGGGCGTCGCCTTCGGGCGCGCGGCCCGTGACACGGCCGAGGTCGCGCAGGGCGTCGAGCGTGTCGGCGACGCTGGCGATGTCGGACAGCCAGACCGGGACGCCGGCCGCGGCGATCTGCTCGACGGGCGCGCGGTCGTTCTCCTCGCGGTTGGCGATCACGAGGTCGGGCGCGAGCGCGAGGACGCGCGCCGGGTCCGTCCCCTTCGTCCCGCCGACGATGGCCTTGCGCGCTTTCCAGTCGGCCGGGTGCACGCAGAAGCGCGTGACGCCGACAGTCTCGGCGTCGAGGCCGAGTGCGTCGAGGGCCTCGGTGAGGCTCGGCACGAGCGAGACGATGCGCGTCGGGCGCGCGGGCGGGAGCGGGCCGAGGAGGACGGGAGCGGGCATTGAAAGTTGAAGGCATAGACGGTTCAGAACCCCCCGCCCGAGCGCCCATCGCGCCGGATCACCACGGCGCGCGGTGACGGGCAGCATGGCGTCGCTCCGGGGCACGCTGGCTGTCCCCCTCAAGGGGGACAGTTTGGGCGCGCGTCGTTAGCCGGTCAGGTTAGCGCTTTATGAGCGCGTCCGGACGGGGGGTCAGCGCGCCGTCAGTGCATCCACGAGCCGGCCGACGAGGCCGTCGAACGATCCGTTGGACATCACGAGCGCGACGTCGCCGGGACGCAGAGTAGAGACGAGGTCGGGCAGCAACGCGTCGGCGGAGGCGTAGGCCGCGGCGGGCGTGCCGCGCGCGACGACGGCCTGGACGACGGTCTCGGGGTCGAGAAAGTCGGCGACGTCGTCGTTGTGACGGAGCGGCGGGGCCGAGAGGAAGGCGCGGTCGGCGGCGTCGAAGGCCTCGCCGTAGCGCGCCTCGAAGGTCTTGCGGCGCGACGAGTTCGAGCGCGGCTCGAAGACGGCGACGAGCCGGCCGCCGGCCCCGCCCTCAGCGACCGGCGCGAAGCGGCTCGCCCAGCGCTCGCGGACGGCCCGGATCGTCGCCGCGACGGCCGTCGGGTGGTGCGCGAAGTCGTCGACGACGAGGACGCCGCCCCAGTCGCCCTTCGGCTCCTGCCGGCGCGCCATGCCGCGGAACGTGCCGAGCGCGCGCGCGATGACGTCGAGCGGAACGCCTTCGCCGAGCGCGACCGCTGCCACGGCGAGCGCGTTGTGGCGGTTGAACGCGCCGCCGAGCGGGAGGTCGACGTCCGCCTCGCCCTGCGGCGTGACCAGGCGAAAGTGCTGGCCGCCCTCGGCCGGGCGGGCGTCGCGCGCCGAGACCGTGACGTCCGGGCCGTCGCCGTAGAAGGTGACGCGGGCGGACGTGTGCGCGGCGAGCGCGCGGACGTTCGGGTCGTCGCCCCAGAGCACGAGGTGGCCGCCCGCCATCGCGGGGGCAGGCTCTGCCGCGGCGTCCGGCAGCAGGCCGGCGAACGTCTCGAAGGCGGTGCGGTAGTCGTCCCAGTCGTCGTAGATGTCGGCGTGGTCGAACTCGAGGCTCGTCACGACGGCCGCCTGCGGGCGGTAGAGCAGCATCTTGGGCCGCTTGTCGAAGTAGGCCGCGTCGTACTCGTCGCCCTCGACGACGAAGTGCGGGCCGGTGCCGAGCCCGGACGTCGCATCCTGCCCCGTCATCACGCCGCCGACGAGGAAGCCGGGGTCGAGGCCCGCCTCGCGGAAGACGTGCGTCATCAGGCCCGTCGTGGTCGTCTTGCCGTGCGTGCCCGCGACGACGACCGGCCGGCGGCCGGCGAGGAAGACGTGCCCGAGCGCCTCGGGGAACGACGCCTGCACGAGCCCGCGCTCGCGCGCGGCGGCCGCCTCGGGGTGCGCCGGGATCGCCGCGTTGCCGATGATCGTGAGGTCGGCCGGCGGGTCGAGGTGGGCCGCGTCGTAGCCGTCGACGATCTCGATGCCCTGCGCGGCGAGCCGCGTCGACATCGGCGGGTAGGCGGCGGCGTCGGACCCGCGGACGGTGCGCCCGCTCGCGGCGAACAGTTCGGCGAGCGCGCCCATGCCCTTGCCGCACACGCCGACGAGGAAGACGCTCCGGATCTCGTCCGGCGGCGGGAGGGCGGGGCGGTCGAAGACGCGGAGGTCGGCGTCGGGGAAGTCTTCGGGGCGGCGCATGCGCAGAGTGGGCGGGGGCGCCGGAACGTACTGCGGCGGGGCGGGCACCCGGCCGCCGCTCGGCGGTACCGTGCCCTCCCACCGTGCCTGCCGATGCCCGACCGTCTCCCTCTTCCTGTCGGCATCGTCGGCGCCGGCCTCGCCGGGCTCGCGGCCGCGCACGCGCTCGGCGCGGCCAGCGTGGCGTCCGTGGTGGTCGAGAAGAGCCGCGGCGTCGGCGGGCGCGCGGCGACGCGCTGGCGCGACATCGACGGCACGCGCTGGCGCGTGGACCACGGCGCGCAGGTGTTCACGCCCGAGCCGGGCTCGCGCGCGGACCAGCTCACGCGGGCCGTCACCGAGCCCGTCGAGATCGAGGGCCCCGTCGTCCCGTTCTCCGCGGACGGCACGGTTCGCCCGGACGACGCCCGCACCGGTGGCCCGCCCCGCCTCTGCTTCGCGGATGGGTACGCCGCGCTCGCCCGGTCCATCGCCGATGCCACGCCCGGCCTCGACCTGCACCTCTCCACGACAGTCACCGCTCTTGCCTGCGCCGACGACGGGACGTGGACGATTGCGGCGACGGACTCCGACGGCCAGGCCGTTACGCTCGGCCCCTTCCGCGCCGTCGTGCTGACGCCGCCCTCGCCGCAGGCGGCCGCGCACGCGCCGTTCGACGACCTCGCGCAGGCGCTCGCCGCGGTGACGTACCGCTCGCAGTTCGGCATCGTCCTCGCCTTCGACACGCCCGTCGCCCTGCCGCACGGCGCCTACGCGCTCGTCAACGCGCCCGCCGACGGGCACGCCGTCGCGTGGCTGGCCGACGAGACGCGCAAGCCGAATCGCGCGCCGGACGGCGCGGGCCTGCTCGTGGCGCAGATGTCGGACGCCTGGACGCAGGCCCACTACGACGCCGACCGCGCGGACGTCGTCACCGCAGCGACCGAGCACATCGAGGCGCTCGCCGGGGCGCTGCCGGCGCGGCTGTGGGCCGACACGCAGCGCTGGCGCTACTCGCTGCCCGACGGCGGCGTCCGCGCGGCACGCGCGGGCGAGGCGCGCGGGCTGTACGTTGCCGGCG
Organism: Rhodothermales bacterium; assembly: GCA_038233965.1. Classification (GTDB taxonomy): domain Bacteria; phylum Bacteroidota; class Rhodothermia; order Rhodothermales; family Rubricoccaceae; genus DASVSE01. Next base: position 3,694 of record JBBSUZ010000193.1, read on the forward strand.
ACGCCGTGGCCGGCCAGGGCCGGGCGCACCTCGCGCTCGAGACCGGCCTCGACGCCGCCGCCCGCCTCCTGGCAGCTGACCGCAACCCGGCCGGCTGACCCGACCCGCCCGTGCCCACACGCCACGCCCTCACCCATCCGAGCCTCGCCGTCCGCGTGGCGCTGCTCACGTGGGGGGGCCTCGTCTCCGTGACCGCGACGGTCGCGGCCCTGCTCGTGCCACTCGTGCTGCTGCCCGGCAGCGTCGAGGCGCGGCACGTGGTGCGCTTCGAGGCCGTCTTCACGGTCGTGTTCGGGCTGGACGTGCTGCTGCGGGTCGCGCTGCTGGACCAGCGGTGGCGCAGCGTCGGCGCGCTCGCCGCCGATGTCGCCGCGGCCCTCCCGCTCGTGCTGCTCGGCGCGCCGCGCGTGTGGATCCTGCTGCGCATGCTCAAGCTCGTCCGCGTCGCGGCCATCGCGCGCGCCGTCGGCCGCCACTTCGCCGGCGTCTCGGCGCGCGTGCGGCTCGGGACGTTCCTGTACGGCCTCGCGCTCGTCGTCCACGGCGTGACGTGCGGGTTCGTCGCGATCGGCGGCGTCTACGGCTCGCGGACGCCCTACCTCGACGCGCTCTACTGGACCGTCACGACGGTCACGACGGTCGGCTACGGCGACGTCACGCCCGTCACGGCTCTCCAGAAGGGCTACGCGATCTGCGTGATGCTGCTCGGCGCCGGCGTCTACGCGTTCCTGATCGGCAACATCGCGTCGATCGTGAGCAACCTGGACCCGCTCCGGACGGCGCACCAGCAGCAGCAGGAGCGCTTGGGCGCCTTCCTGCACCACCGCGACCTCCCGCGCCCGCTGCAGACGCGCGTCCAGGCCTACTTCGACTACCTCTGGGAGCATCGCCTCGTCGTGGACGAGGACTCGACGCTGGCCGAGCTCTCGCCGGCGCTCCGCGAGGAGGTCGCGCTGCACCTGCGCCGCGACCTCGTCCGCAACGTCCCGCTCTTCCGCGACGCGTCGGACGCGTTCGTGCGCGAGGTCGCGCTCACGATGCAGTCCTTCGTGTGCCTGCCCGGCGACGTCATCGTCCGCGCCGGCGACCGCGGCCACGAGATGTACGTGCTCGCGCGCGGCGAGGTCGAGGCGACGGGGCCCGACGGGCGCGTCCTGGCCACGCTCCGCAGCGGCGACTTTTTCGGCGAGATCGCCCTCGTCATGTCCGACGTCCGCACGGCGACGATCACCGCGACGGCCCCGTCCGACCTCTACGTCCTCTCGGCCGAGACCTTTGCCCGCATCGCCGAGGACTTCCCCGACGTCGCGGCGACGCTGCGCGCCGAGGCCGAGCGCCGCCGGAAGGCCGACGGCCTCTGACGGGAGCCGCCGGTGGCCGGGACCGTGGCCGGGACCGCGGCGGGCGCACGGGCGTACGCCCGGCCCGTCTCCACGCCCCGCCATGCCGTTCCCGCCGACCGAGCCCGTCCGCGACGACGTCGCCCGCCTCCCCATCCTGTTCGTCAACGCCTACCTCGTCGGCGCGCCCGGCGGCGCGTGGGCGCTCGTCGACACCGGCCTGCCGGGCTCGGCGGCCCTCACGAAGGCGGCCGCACGGGCCCGCTTCGGCGACCGCCCGCCCGAGGCCATCCTGCTCACGCACGGCCACTTCGACCACGCGGGATCGGCCCTGGCGCTGGCCACGGCGTGGGGCGCGCCCGTCTACGCGCACCCGCTCGAGATGCCGTACCTGACCGGCCTGTCCGACTACGCGCCGGCCGACCCGACCATCCCCGGTGCCATCTCAACGCTCTCGCGCGCCTTCCCGAGCGGCGGCCGCGACCTCGGCGCGCACATCCCCGCCCTGCCTGAGGATGGCTCGGTGCCCGGCATGCCGGGCTGGACGTGGCTCCACACGCCGGGCCACTCGCCCGGCCACGTCTCGTTCTGGCGCGCCTCCGACCGGACGCTGCTCGCCGGCGACGCCGTCGCCACGACGGACCTCGACTCGTGGGTCGCACTCGCGGCGATGCCGCGCGAGTTCGACCGCCCGCCCGCCCCGATGACGCCGGACTGGTCCGCGGCGCGCGCGTCCATCGAGGCCGTCGCCGCGCTCGCGCCCGAGGCCGTCGGGGCCGGGCACGGGCAGGCGATCACGACCGGCGCGGCCAACGCGCTCCACACCTACGCCCAGCACTTTCTCCCGCCGACGGAGGGCCGCTACGCGCACGAGTCCGCCCTCACCGACGACCGCGGGCTCGTCTCGCTGCCGCCGTCCGTGCCGGACCCGTTCCCGCTCAAGGTCGCGGCGGGCGCTGCGGCGGGCCTGCTCGTCGCCGCGTGGCGCCGACGGTCGTGACCACCGGCTTGCTGAAGGGTGCGTGAACCCGTAGCATCGGGGACTTTCTCCTCCCCGCCATGCTTCCGGTTCCGTCCCTGCACCGCATCGCCGCCCTTGCCCTCGCGCTTGCCGTGGCGGCGCCCGTCGCCGCCCAGAACGCCCTCCCGGCCGTGGCCGCCGAAGCCGCGATCGCACACGTCCGCGGGACCGCCAGCGGCCTCGGGCTGGCTCCGTCGGACGTCGCGGAGCTGGTCGTGTCGGACGGACACGTTGGCGCGGGCGGCATCGCCCACGTCTACCTCCGGCAGCAGTTGGACGGGCTCGACGTGACGGGCTCGCAGATCAGCGTCGCCGTCGGGCCGGACGGGCGGGTGCGCCACGTCGCCGGCGACCTCGC
>JBBSUZ010000194.1:0-6387 GCA_038233965.1 Rhodothermales bacterium
CAATCTACGGAGCCGCCGGGCTGCGGGCTGCGGGCTGCGGGCTGCGGGCTGCGGGCTGCGGGCTGCGGGCTGCAATGGATACCCCGCCGCCGCCGACGTCAACCCCGCCGACGCCCGACGTCAACCGCCTCTCTCCATACGTGTCATCCTGAACTCGTTTCAGGATCTGTCTTTCGCATTTATTGGGCGTTCGATGAAACGCAGATCCTGAAACAAGTTCAGGATGACAATTATTAGCACTGTTGATGTCCTGACAGAACCATTTCAGTAAAGCCGTTTTCAACCTTTCAACCTTTCAACCTTTCAACCTTTCAACCTTTCAACCTTTCAACCTTTCAACCTTTCAACCTTTCAACCCCCGGATCCCACAGGTGGGCGTCCAGGTCGACGCAGCCGTCGTCGGTGAACGTGACGCCCTCGGCGCGGAGGCGCTCCTCCATGACTGTCGGCGTGGCGAAGTGGAGGCGGCCGGTGAGCGCGCCGACGCGGTTGACGACGCGGTGGCACGGGACGGCGAGCGGATCCGACGACATCGCGACGGCCTTGAGCGCCCACCCGACCGTTCGCGCCGAGCGGCCCATGCCGAGGTGGCGCGCGAGGTGGCCGTAGGTCGAGACGCGGCCGGGCGGGATCCGGGCGACGGTCGCGTAGACGCGGTCGAAAAAGTCGGGCGAGGCCTCGGCGGACATCGGCGGTGGGGCGGGCAGAGCAAGGTAGGGCCGGCAGATCCGGTTCAGGATGCGGCCGGAGTGCCGATACCCGAGCGCCCCACCCGTCGCCGTTCCGATGAGTGCTCGTCCTCCCCTGCTCTCCCGCCCCGCGCCCGCCCCGGACGCGGGCGGCACCGCCTCGGGCGGGCGGGCAGGCGGCGACGTGTGGGTGGCGCGGCCTCGCCCGACGCCGCCCGCAGACGACCGCCCGCGCGTGCTCATCGCCGACGACGACGGCGTGACGGGCCGCGTCCTGCGCCACCGCTTCGAGCGCGACGGGCTGGCCGTCGAGATCGTCGCAGACGGCATCGACGCGCTCGCATCGCTCGCGGCCTTTCCTCCCACCGTCGCGCTCATCAACGTGGCGCTGGCGGGCGTGGACGGCTTCGAGGTGCTCCGGCGCGTGCGGGCCGGCGACGTCGGCGCGCCTGCTCTGCGTCTCGCGCTGATGGGCTGGGCGGGTAACGACGCCCTCATCGTGCGCGGCTTCGCGCTCGACGCCGACGACTTCATCGTGCGGCCGTTCTCGCTCGCCGAGGTCAGCGCGCGCATCCGGCGGCTCGCGCGCCGTGCGCCCCACGCCCGATGACAGCGTTCCACCTCGTCCTCGTCCTGCTCGTCGGCGTGACCGTCTGTGCGGGCCTGTTCGCCGCGACGGCGCTGCTGCTGCACGCCTGGAGCGCGCGCGCCGACGCCCGCCGCGCCGCGCGGACGGCGCGCTGGGAGCCCGTGCTGCTCGACGTGCTCGTGGGCGAGGCGGACCCGGCCGTCTTCGCGGAGGGCTTCGTGCGGCGCCACCACGGCCCGGCGCTCGAGCTCGCGGCGACGTACGCGCTGCGCCTCGACGGCGAGAGCCTCACGCGGCTGAGCGCTGCGATGGCGCCGCTGCTGCCCCGCGCACGCGCGCTGCTGCACGCGCGGCGACCAGACCGCCGCGCGACGGCGGTCCGGCTGCTCGGCTTCCTCGGCACCGACGCCGACCGCCCGGCGCTCGCGCTCGCGCTCTCGGACCGCTCGCCGCTCGTCGCGATGGCGGCGGCGCGGGCGCTGGCGCGCACGCAGGACGCGGGCTACGCCGACGCCCTCATCGCCGCACTCGGCCGCTTCGAGACGTGGGGCACGAACGCCGTCGCGTCTATGCTCACGCTCTTCGGGCTGCCGGCTGCGCCGGCGCTCATGCGCGCGTTCGCCTCGGCGGACGTCCCCTCGGCCACGCGCATCGCGTGTGCCGAGGCGCTGCGGCGGCTCGGCTACCTCCCCGCGGCGGGCGACGCCGCTGCGATCGCAGGCGCGGCGGGCGGCGTCGAGTTGCGCGCGGCGGCGCTCCGCCTGCTCCGCGACCTCGGCGGGCCGGCCGAGGCCAGCGCGGTGCGCACGCTGATCGAGAGCCCGTCCGACGTGCTCCGCCTGCACGCCGTCAGCGCGCTCGCGGCGATCAGCCAGGACCCCGGCGACGCGGCGCGCATCGAGCATGCACTCTCGGACGCCTCGCCGTGGGTCGCACAGCGCGCCGCGCGCGGGCTCATCGAGTCGGGCCGGGTGGCCTCGCTGCGCGCGCTCGCCGGCGGCGCAGGCCAGCCCCACCGTGTCGCGCGGCAGGCACTCGCCGAGGCGGGCCTCGTCGCCTCAGAGCCCGGCTCGCCGTCATGAGCCCGTTTCTCCACCTCGCCCTGAAAGTCGGCAGCGGCCTCGTGCTGACGTACCTCGTCGTCGTGGCGGCCACCTACGTCATCGCGACGGCCATGGCGCTGCCCGCGCTCGTGCGGCTGCGGCGCTGGCAGGGGTCGCGGCACGTGGACGAGGCGGCCTCGGCGGCGAGCACGCCGCCGGTGACGCTCGTCGCGCCGATGTACAACGAGGCCGCCGTGTGCGTCGAGGCCGTGCGCGCGCTGCTCGGCGTGGACTACTCGAACAAGGAGATCCTCGTCGTCGCGGACGGCTGCACGGACGGCACCGTCGCGCGCCTCGTCCAGGCCTTCCGGCTCGACCCCGCCGCCCGCATCCCCGCCGAGAGCCTGCCCACGAAGCGCGTGCGCGAGGTCTACCGCAGCCGCGACCGCCCCAACCTGTGGGTCGTGGACAAGGAGAACGGCGGCAAGGCGGACGCGCTCAACGTGGGCATCAACTACTGCCGGACGCCGCTCGTGTGCACACTCGACGGCGACAGCCTGCTCGGCCGCGACGCGATCCAGCGCGCCGTACGGCCGTTCCTCGAGGACGCGACGACGGTCGCCGTCGGCGGCACCATCGGCATCGTCAACGACTGCACCGTCCGCCACGGGCGCGTGACACAGGTGCGGATGCCGCGCCGGTGGCTGCCGCGCTTCCAGGTGCTCGAGTACGTCCGCGCCTTCTCAGCGGCGCGGGTCGGCTGGGACGCCGGCGGAGCGACGCTGATCATCTCAGGCGCCTTCGGCGTCTTCCGCCGCGACGCGCTCGTAGCCGTCGGCGGCCTGCGCGAGGGCCTCGTCGGCGAGGACTTCGAGCTCACGCTGCGCCTGCACCGCTACCACCGCGAGCGCGGCCTGCCGTACCGCATCGCGTTCGCGCCCGACGCGGTCTCGTGGACCGAGTGCCCGGCCACGCTCGGCGTGCTCGGGCGGCAGCGCGACCGCTGGCACCGCGGCGGCGCCGAGGCGGTCTGGCTGCACCGCCGGATGCTGTTCAACCCGCGCTACGGGCGCATCGGGCTCGTCGCGATGCCCGTCTTCCTGCTCGTCGAGATCCTCGGGCCGGTCGCCGAGATGCTGGGCTACGTCGCCGTCGCCGTCGCCTGGCTCACCGGTGCGCTCAACCCGACGCTGGCCGGCCTGCTGCTGCTGCTCGCGGTCGCGCTGGGCGTCGCGCAGTCCATCGCCGCCGTCGCGCTGGACGAGTTCGCCTTCCGGCGCTACCGCTCGACGGGTTCTCTCGGCCTGCTGCTGCTGCTCACCGTTGCCGAGAACCTCGGGTACCGCCAGCTGACGGTCTGGTGGCGGCTGCGCGGCGTGTGGAAGTTTCTCCGCAAGGACACCTCGTGGGGCGTGATGACGCGCACCGGCTTCTCGACGGCACCATGACGCTCCGCCACGCCGCCGCTCTGCTCGCGGCTGCTCTGCTCTCCGTGCCCGCGGCCGCGCCCACCTCGGCGCAGACGTGGCGGGCCACGGCCGGCCACCACGTCGAGACGTTCCGCGCGGACCGCCCGGCGTGGCACGAGACGCGCGCGACCGTACAGCGCCTCGGCCCCAGCGGGGCGTTCGGGGCCGAACTCGCGCGCATCTCCCGCAACGACCGCGCCGACGTCACCGTGGCCGCTGACCTCTACCGCGTCCTCTCGCGGCGCGTCTACGCCAACGTCCGGGCCGAGGCCGCGCCCGGCGCCCGCGTCGTGCCGACGCTGAACCTGCTCGGCGAGGTCTATGCCGGTGTCGGGCGCGGATGGGACGTGTCGGCCGGCGGGCGCTATCTCGCCGTGCCGGGCACGGACGTCCCGCTCGTGACGGCCTCGGCGATGCACACGGCCGGCCCGATCGTGCTCGGCGGCCGGACGACCGTCGCGCTCGCGCCGGGCGTCACCGTCTCGGCCGTCGCGACGGCGCGCTACGCGCCCGAGACGTCGGGCCCCGGCGTGCCGACGCGCCTCTCGCTCGTGGCCGGGCAGGGGCAGGAAGCGGTCGTGACGGATGCTGGCGACGTGGTCGTCCGCCGGCAGCGCGTCGTCGCGCTCTACGGGCAGCGCCGGATCGGCGGGCCCGTCGGCCTCTCGGCCGGCGCGGGCTACACGGCCGACGGCACGCTCACGCGCTGGTCCGCCGAGGCCGGCCTCGTCGTGCAGTTCTGACCGCCCGCGCTACGCCTCGGCGAAACTGCACGGACGGCCCGCCGCGCCTCGCGTACCCTTTCCACGACCGCCGCCCCCGACGCCGTGACCGACGCCCTCTCCCCCGCCGACACCGCCGCCCGCCTCGCTGCCCGCTTCGCGGATGCCCTCGCGTCCCGGCTTCCCGGCCTCGACCGCGCGCGCGTCCGCGAGGGCGTCGTGCTCGCGCCGATGACGACGTTCCGCATCGGCGGCCCCGCCGACGCCTTCTTCGAGCCCGAGACGGCCGGCGAGCTCGCCGCCGCGCTCGACGCCGCCCGGCTGGCCGGCCTGCCCGTCTTCCGCCTCGGCCTCGGCGCCAACATCCTCGTCGGCGATCTCGGCGTGCGCGGCGTCGTGATCCGCAACCGCGCCGCCCACATCCGCATCGACGGGACCCGCGTCGTGGCCGAGTCCGGCGCGCTCGTCTGGCCAGACCTCGTCGAGGCGACGGTCGCCGCCGGCCTTTCCGGGCTCGAGCACTACGCGGGCATCCCGAGTACGGTCGGCGGGGCGCTATGGCAGAACCTGCACTTTCTCTCGCCGCCGCCCGACCGCGAGCGGACGATGTTCATCGAGGAGGTCGTCGACTCGGCGGACCTGCTCTCGCCCGAGGGCGAGCACCACACCGTCGACCGCGCCTGGTTCGACTTCGGCTACGACTACTCGACGCTTCATGACGACCCGCACTCGGTCCTCACGGCGACGTTCGCGCTCACGCCTGAGGACCCGGCGGTGCTGCGCGAGACGGTCCGCGCCAACCTCGAGTGGCGCGGCGCGCGGCACCCGCCGCTGGACACGCAGCCCTCGGCCGGCTCCATCTTCAAGAAGATCGACGGCGTCGGCGCGGGCCGCCTCGCGGACGGCTGCGGCCTCAAGGGCTGCCGCATCGGCGGGGCCGTCGTGACCGAGCGCCACGCCAACATCGTCGTCAACGCCGGGCTGGCCGAGGGGACATCCGCGACCGCGAGCGATGTCCGCCACCTCATCGGGTACGTGCAGGAGACGGTCGCGCGCGAGACGGGCTACCGCCTCACGCCCGAGATCGGCTTCGTCGGCGACTTCGGCGCCCTCGGCCCGCTCCCCGCCCGCGGCTGGGAGCACGCGGACGGCTACACGGACGGCGTCCCGCCGGGCGGCCACCCGTAATCACACCTCCGCGCCGAGCGGCAGGTGAACCGTGAACGTCGTGCCCGCGCCCTCGGCCGTCTCGAAGGCGATGGAGCCGCCGGCGGCCTCGACGGCCCGCTTCGAGATGGCGAGCCCGAGGCCCATGCCGCTGGACTTGGTCGAGAACGACGGCTGGAAGACGCGCGGCTGGACGTCCGCGGCGATGCCCGCGCCGTCGTCCGTGACCTGAATCACAGCGGCGTCGCCGTCCTGCGCCGTGCGGAGCGTGATCTGAGTGGCGCCGGCCTGGAGGGCGTTCGTGAGCAGGTTGACGAACACGCGGCGCAGCTCGTCGCGGTCGGCGTCGGCGGGGAGCGGGGCGTCCGAGAGGTCGAGCGTGAGCGTGGCGCTGCCGGCGTCGGCGAGGGGGCCTTCGAAGAGGGCGGCGGCCTCCTCGGCGACGTCCGTGACGTCGAGGCGCTCGGGGCGCTGGGCGGGCATCCGCGCGAAGGCCGAGAAGTCCGACGCGATGCGGTTGAGCGTCTCGATCTGGTCGATCAGCATGTCCGTCGTGCGGCCGAACTGGGCGGCGAAGCGGACGTCCTCGGGCGGCGCCTCCTCGGGCGCGGGGCGGAAGACGCGCTGGAGGTGCTGCACCGAGAGCTTCATCGGCATGAGCGGGTTCTTGATCTCGTGCGCGACCTGCCGCGCCATCTCGGACCACGC
>JBBSUZ010000195.1:0-6374 GCA_038233965.1 Rhodothermales bacterium
CCAGACCGAGCTCGGCGTGACGTCCAACAACGAGCTCTCGAACGCCTTCTCGGTCCGCGGCGGGTCCTACGACGAGAACCAGTTCTTTATCGACGGCTTCGAGATCTACCGCCCGCTGCGCATCTCGCAGGGCGAGCAGGAAGGTCTCGGGCTGATCAACGGCGACCTCACGGACCGGCTGACGCTCTTCGCCGGCGGCTTCCCCGTCCGCTACGGCGGCAAGCTCGCGTCCGTCCTCGACGCGACGTACGCGCGCCCCGAGGGCGCGTTCTCGGGCACGCTCTACGGCTCGACGCTCGACGCCGGCGGCCGCGTCTCGGGCCAGATCGGGCGCGGCGTCGGGCTCGCCCTCGCCGCCCGCAGCGCGCGCCCGCAGCGCTTCTTCGCCGGCCAGGAGCTCGAAGGGACCTACGACCCCGACTTCCGCGACGTCCAGGGCGTGCTCGACGCGCGCCTCTCCAGCCGCCACTCGCTCCGCATCGACGGGCTCGTCGCGCGGCACCGCTTCCGGCTCGCGCCGCAGCAGCGCGAGACCACGTTCGGCATCTTCCCGAACCTCGTCCGCACCGTCGCCATCGACTACTCGGGCGAGGAGCTCGACGGCTACACGATCGGCTTCGGCGGGGCGCTGCTCAAGAGCACGCTCGGGCGCGTCGCGGCCGAGCACCGCGCGTCTGTGTTCACGACGAGCGAGTTCGAGACGCTCGACGTCACGAGCCGCACGAGCCTCTTCCGCCGGCAGACGCGACCGGAAGGCTCGCCCGCCGACCTCGACCGCCTCCTCGAAGGCACGACGCAGCAGGTCGACGCCGTCGACAACCGCGTCAACCAGACCGTCGCGACGCTGCAGGGGCGCTACCTCACCGGCGGCCGTCACGGGCTCGAGCTCGGCTGGCAGGCCCGCAGCCTCTTCTTCCGCGACCGCATCGACGAGTCGACGGTCTTCCGCGGGCGCAACGCGGCCGGCCTGCCGGACTCGGTCGTCGCCCGGCGCGTCAGCGGCGAGGCCCCGCTGAACTCGGCGCAGGCCGCGCTGTGGCTCGAGGACTCGTACGCCGTCTCACCGCGCTTCCGCCTCGTGCCGGGCATCCGGGCGGACTACTTCGCCTTCAACTCCGAGATCACGGTCTCGCCGCGCCTCTCGGCCTTCTTCCGCGCCGACACGCTCACGACGCTCACGGCCGGCATCGGCATCTACCACCAGGCGCCGACCTACCGCGAGCTCCGCGGCGATCCGGCCCAGGGCGAGACGACGCTCCGCCCGCTCAACGCGGACATCCAGAGCCAGCGCTCGCTCCAGGGCGTGCTCGGCTACGAGCGCTTCTTCCCGTCGCGGCGCTTCTCGCTGCGCGCCGAGGCCTACGCGAAGCAGCTCTCGCGCCTCATCTCGTACGACGTCGAGAACATCCGGGTGGACTACTCGGGCGTCAACGACTCGCGCGGCTACACGGCCGGCTTCGACGCCCAGTTGCGCGCCGAGCTCGTCCCGGGCCTCGAGTCGTGGGTGAACTACGGCTTCCTCATCACCCGCGAGCGCTTCTTCGCGCCCGACCGCGCCGACTTCCCCGCCAGCCCCGACGGCCAGGGCGCCTACGACCGCGCCGTCGACGTCTTCCAGGCCCGCGGCGGCGGCGACTACGTCCGCCGCCCGACCGACCGCCGCCACAACCTGACGTTCTTCGTCCAGGACAACATCCCCGGCGACGAGACGTGGACGCTCCACCTCAGGACGCTCCTCGGCTCGGGCATCCCGGTCACGGCCCCGCGCGTGGACGAGGTCATCTCGGGCGTCACCGTCTTCGAGCCCGGCCCGCGCAACCGCCAGGAGCTGCCGGCCTACGTCCGCTTCGACATGGGCGCCACCAAGCGCGTCCGCGTCGGGCGGGCCGTCGCCGGCGGGCCGCTCGAGATGCACGCGACGGTCGAGGTGCTCAACGTGTTCGACCAGGACAACGTGATCGCGCAGACGTACGTCGAGCAGAACTCGGGCGGCCGCCGCCTCTTCCTCGCCGTCCCGACGCGCCTGACGCCGCGCACGATCAACGTCCGCCTCCGCTTCGACTTCTGAGACCGCGCTTGCGCGGCAGCCTCACGTGAAGGCATTGGTGATGAGGAAGAGCAGCGGGCGGAAGAGGTAAATGACCGAGGCCATCGTCAGAAAGCTGAACGCCAGGCCCTTGACGACGGCCACCGCGAGCCCGCCCGGGTAGACGCGCCGGAACGTCAGGATGAACAGCGCCGTGTTGGAGAACAGGAGCGTCGGGATCAGGACGACGTCGCCCGCACCGCCGGTGCTAAAGATCCGCGAGCCCAGCGTCACGGCGGCGATCACGACGAGCGAGACGAGCATGAACTGGCTCAGCGCGAGCGCCGCGACCGTGACGTGCTCCAGGAAATAGCGCCGGTGACGCCAGAACAGCAGCGCCAGCAAACCTGCCACGATGGGCACCATCAGCACGACGAGCGTCTTGGAGAGCGTGTGGCTGAGGTGGTCGTAGGTCTCGGCGTACACCTCCACCGTCTGCCCGAGCGCCGCGGCCTTGGTCTCGGCGAGCGGGCGGAGACGCCGGCTGTACGGGTTGTGGAGCTGGATGCCGATCGGCGCGTCGAAGAACGAGACGTGGAGCGCGCTCGCGCCGAGGAAGAAGATGAGGTTGGCGATGAGAACGCCTGGAACGGCTTCGCCCAGCGGACGCGCCGGCCCGCGAGCACGGCCGCCGCCATCACGCCCGGCCGCGCGACGAGGCTCCAGAGACTCTTGAAGACCTTGACGTCGAGGTGCGTGAACGTGTCCACGGTGTGCTCGGCGAAGTGCAGGAAGGCGTAGTCGTGGCGGTCCAGCCGCTTCTCGCCGCAGGCGTGGCAGAACGGCCCGACCCGCGCCGTCCCGCACGACGCGCAGACAGCGGCGGCCTCTGCGGCGGCCTCTGCCTCGGGTCGTGCGAGCGTGGCCGGCTCGCCCGGCGCAGACGGCTCCACCTCGGTCGGCACGAGCGCCGCCGTGTCGGTCATGGCCGGCGTCGGGTCGGCGGGTGGCTCGGCAGGCGTCGGGTCAGCGGGCATCGCGGTGCGGGCGGGGGCGGCAACCTAACCTGCGTCCTGCGCGCCGGCGCGAGCGCGTCGCGCCGGCAAAAAAAGCGGGCCGCCCTCGCGAGAAGGCGGCCCGGCAGGCTGGCGCGGCGGCGTCTAGTTCGACGCGCGACGGTCGAGGCGGATGCGGAGCGTGCCGCTCACGGCGCGCTGCTGCTGGTACAGGGCCGGGTCGAACTGCTCGAGGTTGACGTTCGTGAGCGGGATCGAGCCCGTGAGCGTCCGCGGCGAGGCCGGGTCGTAGGTGAGCGAGAACGTGCGCGGCAGGAAGAGCGCGCCGAGCTCGGTCTCGGAGCCGGCGCGGGCCGTGAACGTCACGCGGCCGCGCGTGCCGGTCGCGTCGAGCGTGGCGAGCGAGCGGACGCCGGCGCGGCTGATGACGAACTGGACCGTCCCGTTGCCCGAGAAGATGTCGAACGACGTCTGGTTGTCGAGGCGCGCGGCGACGTCGGCGTCGGGCAGCGAGGCCGTGACGGGGTCGAAGACGAGCTCGCCGACGGAGTAGGTGCCGTCGAGGTCGCGGAGGGCGCTCGTCGGGCCCGACGAGTCGCAGCCGGCGAGGGCACTGCCTCCAAGGGCGACGGCGAGGGCGAGGGCGGCGAAACGGAAACGCATGGCGGTGTGGGGTCCGGGGAGCAGCAAGCTACGGGCAGAGCCGCCGGTTTCGTCTGCGGCGTCACGCGCGGGGGCGAATGCGCCGCCGCCGGCTGGCTCCCACGGGGCGTCGCGGATCCATCGAAACGTCCCGGTCACGGCATGCCGGCAGGCCGAGCTTTCCCGTCCGGCCTCTCCCGCATCCCGCCATGTCGTCCGCACTCGTCCTCTTCTCCGGCGGCCAGGACTCCACGACGTGCCTGTTCTGGGCGCTCTCGGGCACCGCGACCGGCGGCGGCTTCGAGACCGTCCGCGCCGTCGGCTTCGACTACGGGCAGCGGCACGCGGTCGAGCTCGAGCAGGCGCGCGCCATCGCGGACGCCGCCGGCGTGCCGTACCGCGTCCTCGACCTGCGTGGCCTCCTCGGTGGCTCCGCGCTCACCGACGCGACGGCCGACGTCAACGCCGCGCACGCGCTCGCGCCGGACCTCCCGGCGAGCTTCGTCCCCGGCCGCAACGCGCTCTTCCTCAGCATCGCCGCCGCGCAGGCCTTCCTCGACGGCACGCACGACCTCGTCGGCGGAATGTGCGAGACGGACTTTTCGGGCTACCCCGACTGCCGCCGCGACTTCGTCGACGCGCAGGCGCGGGCGTCGAGCCTCGCCTTGGGCGCGGACGTCCGCATCCACACGCCGCTGATGGCGCTCACCAAGGCCGAGACGTGGAAGCTCGCCCGCGACCTCGGGACCGTCCGCGGGCTGGACGTGCTCGAGACCGTGCGCGAGATGAGCCACACGGACTACCACGGCGACCGCTCGGAGCGCCACGACTGGGGCTACGGCCGGCTGGACAACCCGGCCTCCGTGCTCCGCGCGCAGGGCTACGCCGAGGCCGCCGCCAACGGGTGGGTCTGATGGACGAATCGGGTACAGGGTCCATGGTGCCGGGTACTGGTGCTGTGACTGGAGGGGAAACAGGTACCTCGAACCTCGAACCCAGAACCCGTGACGCCGAGCGGGAGGACGGGCTCGGGATGCGCGTCGTGGCGTCGCCGCCGGGCGGCGTGCGGTACCGTGTCAAGGCCGTCTGGAAGACGCTGCAGGGCGAGGGCTTCTGGGCCGGCCGGCCGGCCGTGTTCGTCCGCCTCGCCGGGTGCAACATGTGGGACGGTGAGCCTGCCCACCGCGCCCGCGACCACACCCGGACCGGCGCCGGCTGCGCGCTCTTCTGCGACACCGAGTTCCGCGTCCGCGGCTCGGTCCGCCTCAACGCCCGCGATCTCACGGCCGAGGTCGCCCGCGTCGCGGGGCCCGTCCGCTTCGTCGTCCTGACGGGCGGCGAGCCGCTGTTGCAGGCCGATGCCGGGCTCATCGCCGCGCTCCACGCGGCCGGCTTTACGGTCGCCGTCGAGACGAACGGGACGCAGACGCTGACGGGCGCGTTCGGGCCGGACCCGACGCACCATCCGGACTGGGTCGTGGTCAGCCCGAAGCTCTCCGATGCCGCGACGGTCATCGAGGCGTGCGACGAGATCAAGCTCGTCGTCCCAGACTACCGGCCCGAGGCGTACCCCGACCTCGCGACGCGCGTCCGGCCGCACGCCGTCGCGGGACGGCTGCTGTGGGTGCAGCCCGAGGACGGCCCGCGCCTCGACGCGGCGACGCGCCTGGCGGTCGAGATCGCGCTCGCGGACCCCGCGTGGCGCGTCTCGGTCCAGGGCCACAAGGCGCTCGGCGTGGACTGACGGCGACGTGCGGAACTGCCCCCGGGCCGCCCGGTAACGCGGGCACGCTCAACCGCCCACCCCATGTCTCACGCACTCGCCACCATCGGCTACGAGGGCGCGACGCTCGACGCCGTCGTCGCCGCGCTGCATCAGGCCGGCATCGAGACGCTCGTCGACGTCCGCGCCGTGGCGCGGTCGCGGCGGCCGGGCTTCGCCAAGTCCCGCCTGGCCGCCGGGATGGCGGCCGGCGGGATCGGGTACGTCCACCTCCGCGGGCTCGGGACGCCAGCAGACGGCCGTGCCGCAGCCAAGGCCGGAGACGTCGCCCGGATGGAGGCCATCTTCCGCGACCACCTCGCGACGCCCGAGGCGCAGACCGACCTGCACGCCCTCGCCGAGCGCGTCGAGGCCGGGGAGCGGGTCGCGCTGCTGTGTTACGAGGCCGATGCGGCGCAGTGCCACCGCCAGTTCGTCGTCGAGGCGCTCGGCCGCCTCGTGCCGGTCGACGTCACGAACCTGCGGCCGGTGTAGAACGCTGAGGCGCGCTATCATCGCAGTCCCTCGCCGCCTCTCCGATGCTGTTCCGCCGCCTCGCGCTAACGGTCGCGCTCGTCGCCGCCGCGCCCCTCGCCGCGCAGACCGACCCGCTGGCGTACCAGACGCCGCCGCCCGAACTGGCCGCGCTCGTCGACGCGCCGCGCACGCCGTCCGTCTCGCTGAGCCCGGACCGCACGGTCGCCGCGTTCCTCTCGCGCCCGGGCCTGCCGAGCATCGCCGAGGTGGCGCAGCCCGAGGTCGGGCTGGCCGGCCTGCGCCTCAACCCGGCGACGAACGCCCCGAGCCGGACGGCCGCCTTCACCGGCCTCGCCTTCCGCGCGATCGACGCCGCGGGCGACCCCGTCGCCGTGTCGGGTCTGCCGGCTGGCGCGCGCCTCCGCAGCCCGTCGTGGAGCCCCGACGGCCG
>JBBSUZ010000196.1:0-6359 GCA_038233965.1 Rhodothermales bacterium
AGGCGTGGCCGACGCCCGAGGCCTACATCGCCGAGGCGCGCGCGCGCGGCGTCGCCATCGCCACGCTGGACGTCGCCGACGGCGCCGTGCCCGTCGAGACCTACGACTTCTCGGTCCCGACCGTCCTCGTGCTCGGCAACGAGCGCGCGGGCCCATCGCCCGCCTTCCGCGCCGCCGCCGACGCCGCGCTGATGCTGCCCATGGACGGCTTCGTCGAGAGCTACAACGTCTCGGTCGCGGCCGCGCTTGTGCTGTTCCACGCCCGCGCGGACCGCCGCGCGCGGACCGGCCGCGCGGGCGACCTCACGGACGACGAGCGCGACCGCCTCGTCGCGCACCTGACGGTGCGCGCGGTGCAGCACGCCGGGCCGATCTTGCGCCACGCGCTCGGGTAGCGTCACCCGCCGGCCTCGAGGGGCGGCTATCCGGAACGACGCCCGCCCGCGCCTCTCCCCGACTCTCCCCTCCGGCCATGACCCGTTCGCTCCTCTCCACGGCGGCCCTGCTCGCACTTCTCACGCTCGCCGGCTGCAAGACCGCCGAGCGCGTCTACACCGACGCGATGGCGCTCGAGACGTCGGGCGACGTGGAGGCCGCGGCCCGCGCCTACGCCGACGCCTTGCGCCGCGACGGCTCCCTGGCCAACGCGCGCGGACGCCTCGCCGTCGCCGGGCGCGAAGCCGTCGCGAGGCGCATCGCGACCGCCGGAACGGCCTCGACGCGCTCGGGCGCAGCCGACGAGTGGCTCGCCGCCGCGTCGCTCGTCCGCGAGGCGCAGGCCGTCGGGGTGACGGTCGAGCGGCCCGCATCGTTCGAGCAGGACGTCGACGCCGCGTGCGACGCGGCCGTCGACGCACTCGCGGATGCAGGCGACGAGCGTGCCGCGGCTGGTGACGCCGACGCGGCCATCGGCTTCTACGACCGTGCCCGGCAGTACCGCCCGACCACCCAGCGTGCAGCCGAGCTGGACCGCGTCTCGGTCGACGTCCTGCTCGCGGGCGGCCAGAGCCGGATCGCGTCGGGCGACTTCGGCCCCGGCCTCGCCCTGCTGGACCGCGCCCGCCGCTACCGCCCGACGGCCGACCGCCAGCGCGACCTCGACGAGTCCGCGCGCGACGGCTACGCCGACTGGAGCGCGGCCGACCTCGCCGCCGGCCGCTTCCGCGCCGCGCTCGGCCACGCGGACCAGGCGCTCACGCTCGCCCCGACCGGCTCGACCGTCGCGGCCCAGATCGCCCGCCTCCGCGCCGACGTCCTCGACGCGGGCACGGTCGTCGTCGCCGTCTTCCCGGCCATCCAGCCCCGCACGCCGGCCGGCGACGCGCTCCCGAACACGTTCCTCCGCGACGTCTCGGACGTCCTGCTCGACGACCGCCTCACGGAGCCCGTCCCGTTCCGCCTCGTCGTGGACCCGGCCGACACGCGCCGCGCGCTGCGCCAGTCGCGCGCCGACCTCACGGGCAACTCGCGCCTGCTCGCCGACCTCACGCGCGACCTCGACGCCGACCTCGGCATGGTGGCCGAGGTCGACGGCTTCCACTTCACCGAGGCCGAGACCGAGCGCCGCGCCGTCACGTTCCCGCGCCTCGCCAGCGGCGACCCGGCCCCGGCCGTCCGCGTCACGACGGCGATGACGCTGCGCGTGCGCGCCGCGCTCGTCGCGACCGACCGCTCGGGCCGGCGCATCGCCTGTGACCAGAATGCGCCCGAGGTCACCGTCTCCGAGCGGTACGACACCGCGACGTCCGAGGTCGCCGTGGCCGACCTGCGCCTGCGCGACGGCGAGCGCGGCCTCTTCGGCGACGGCCCGCGCGACCGCACGTACGCCGGGCTGCTGGCGCGCCTCCGCGACCGCCTCGCGGCCGACCTCGCCGCGCGCGTTGGCGCGTGCATGGAGCGGCAGGTGCCCTGAGACGGGTTCGGTCTGCGTGCGAGGTCAGGGTGCGTGGTGCGTGACGGTGAACGCTGTTCCGTACCTCGAGCCCCGTACCCGCCCGCGGCCTGCTCTAGCTTGCCCGCATCGCCCGCCGCCCGCCTCATGGACTTTACCGCTCTCGACCTCCGCATCGGCACCATCACGCACGCCGCGCCCGACGCCGAGGGCGTCATGCTCACGGTCGCGCTCGGCCACGCCGACGTGCAGGTCGCGTCGCAAATCACCGAGACCTACGCCGCCGACACGCTCCTCGGGCGGCAGGTCGTCGTGGTGACGAACGGGCCCGGCGGGGCCGTCGTCCTCGCCGGCCTTTCGCCGACCGACGGCGCCGTCCTGCTCCAGCCCGACCGCCCCGTCGCCGACGGCACGCGCGTCGTGTAGCGGCGCGGCTCCCTGAATCGGGGGACGCGCCGGCGCCGCGCGGCGCCGTAGCCTGTGGGCTCACCCGCCGCGCTCCGATGCTCCGCCCGCTCCTCCTCGCCCTGCTCGTCTCGGGCGCCACCTCGGCGTCGGCGCAGGCCGGCCGCTACACCGTCGACGGCACGAGTCCGGGCAGCGCGGGCCACTACGGCGGGACCGTCACCGTGTCGCCGCAGGGCGAGGCCTTCCGCGTCGTGTGGGAGACTGGCGGGCCGCCGGTCGAGGGCATCGGCGTCGTCGTGGACGGGGTGCTCGCGGTCGCGTACGGCGGCGCGTGCGGCGTCGTCGCGTACGACACGGCCGGCGTCGACGGCTTCGAGGCCGTCTGGGCAACGATGGGCGGGACGGGGCTCGGCAGCGAGTCCGCGCGCCTCGACGGCGACGTGTACCGCGTCACGGGCACCAATCCCGGCAGTGACGCGCGGTACTCGGGCACGCTCGCGATGGCCGAGGCGCCCGGCGGCACGCTCGTCCACTGGTCCGTCGGCGGGAGCGACTACGACGGGCTCGGGCTGAAGGTGGACACCGTGCTCGGCATCGCGTACGGCGCTGAGACATGCAGCATCGCCGTGTACCGCATGGACGGCGACACGCTCGACGGCGTCTGGACCATGCCCGGCGCAGACGCCATCGGGACGGAGACGCTGACGCCGTAGCGCGCTTCGATGTTACCCGTCAGGCCGCGCCCGTGGCGGCCTCGACCTCGGCCTGGAGCGCGACCGTGAGCTCGTTGGGCGTCATCACGCCGACGTCGCCCTGGCCGTGGCGGCGCACCGAGACCGTCCCGTTCTCGGCCTCGTTCCGGCCGACGACGAGCATCACGGGCACCTTCTCGAGCTCGGCGTCGCGGATCTTGCGGTTGACCTTCTCCGAGCGGACGTCCAGCTCGGCGCGGAAGCCGGCGGCCTTCATCGTGGCCACCAGTTCCTCGGCGTAGCCGTTCTGGGCGTCCGTGATCGGGAGGACCTTCACCTGGAGCGGCGCGAGCCACAGCGGGAAGTTGCCGCCCGTGTGCTCGATCATGACGCCGATGAAGCGCTCGAGCGAGCCGAACGGCGCGCGGTGGATCATGATCGGGCGCTGCTTCTCGTCGTTCTCGTCCGTGTACGTGAGGTCGAAGCGCTCGGGGAGGTTGTTGTCGTACTGGACGGTGCCGAGCTGCCACGAGCGGCCGAGGGCGTCCTTGACCATGAAATCGAGCTTGGGGCCATAGAACGCGGCCTCGCCCTCGACCTCGACCGTCTCGAGGCCCATCTCGGCCGCGGCCTCGCGGATGGCCTGCTCCGCGGCGTCCCACTGCGCGTCGCCGCCGATGTACTTCGTCGTGTTGGCCGGGTCGCGGAGCGAGACCTGGGCGGTGAAGCTCTGGAAGTCGAGCGCCTTCAGGACCGTCATCGTGAGCGCGATGGCGCCCTTGAACTCGTCCTTGACCTGGTCCGGCCGGCAGAAGACGTGGGCGTCGTCCTGCGTGAAGCCGCGGACGCGCGTGAGGCCGCCGAGCTCGCCGGACTGCTCGTAGCGGTAGACCGTGCCGAACTCGGCGAGGCGGACGGGCAGGTCGCGGTAGGAGCGCGGCTTGTGAGCGTAGATCTGCGTGTGGTGCGGGCAGTTCATCGGCTTGAGCAGGTAGCCCTGCTCGTCCGGCGCCGTCGGGCCGGAGCCCGGCTCGTGGCTGCGCGCCTCGGGGTCCTCACCATCGGGCAGCGCGGGGCTCTTCTGGCCCTCGATCATCGGCGGGAACTGCGAGTCCGAGTAGTACGGGTAGTGGCCCGACGTCCGGAAGAGGTCCAGGCGCCCGATGTGGGGCGTCACGACGGGCTCGTAGCCCAGCCGCGTCTGCTCGCGCTGGAGGAACTCGACGAGCGTCTGGCGCAGGCGCGCGCCGCGGGGCAGCCAGATCGGGAGGCCCGGGCCGACCTTGTCCGAGAACATGAACAGCTCGAGCTCGCGGCCGAGCTTGCGGTGGTCGCGGGCCTTCGCCAACTCCAGGCGCTCCAGGTGCTCGGTGAGCATCGACGCCTTGGGGAAGCTCACGCCGTAGATGCGCGTGAGCTGCGGCTTCGTCTCGTCGCCGCGCCAGTAGGCCCCGGCGATGTTCAGGAGCTTGACGGCCTTGATGGGCTTCGTCGTCGGGATGTGCGGGCCGCGGCAGAGGTCGGTGAAGCCGCCCTGCGTGTAGAACGTGATCTGGCCGTCCTCGAGGCCGTCGATGAGCTCGAGCTTGTACGGGTCGCCCTTTTCCTGGAAGTAGGCGAGGGCCTCGGCCTTGGGGACGGGGCGGCAGGCGAAGGCTTCGTCGCGGCGGGCGAGCTCGAGCATCTGCTTCTCGATGGCCGGCAGGCTGTCCGCGGTGATCGCCGGTGCGCCCTCCACGTTGCGCGTGTCGACGTCGTAGTAGAAGCCGTTGTCGATGGCGGGCCCGATGCCGAGGTGGATGCCCGGGTAGAGCACCTCGAGGGCCTCGGCGAGCAGGTGCGCGGACGAGTGCCAGAAGGCCATCTTGCCCTGCGCGTCGTCGAACGTCAGGATCGCGACGGCGTCGCCGTCGGCGAGCGGGCGGGCGAGGTCGCGGGTCTCACCGTTGACCGAGACGGCGAGGGCGTTGCGGGCGAGGCCCTCGGAGATGGACCGCGCGAGGTCCATGCCGGACGCGCCGGCGGGGAGGTCGCGGTCGGAGCCGTCGGGGAGTGTGATCGTCATCGGGGCGCGGCGGGCTGGCGGAGGTCGGAATCTATCCGCCGGGGCCGCCGTGCCGGGGCGAAGACCGGGCGAGAAACCGGCTACCGATTGCCGCGCTCGAAGAGGCCGAACGCTTCGCGGCGCTGCGGCTGGTCGTGGTACGCGTCCTCGACCGCGGCGGCGACGTCCGCCGCGAGCGCGCGGAGCTGGACTTCGGCCCCCTGACGGATCGTCGTCGCCGTCTGCGCCTCGCCGCTCTCGCGGGCCTGAGCCGCGCGGGCGGCGCGGGCCGTCTCGACGCGCGCGAGCCCGGCGGCGACGGCCGCCTTGTTCAGGCCGCGGACGCCCTCGGCGAGGGCCGGCGTCGTCTCGATGGCGCGGTAGAACGTCTCGGCCCCGTCGACCATCTCGGCGTCGGCGTCGGGGATGCGGCCGGCGAGGCTGAGGGCGCGGTAACCGGGCGTGTCGCGGCGGTGGACGGCGCGGGCGAGCTTGCGGTGGCGCACGTAGAGCGCCTCGAGGTCGGCGAGCGCGAGCGCGGCGGTGCCGGTCGCGGTGATGGCCTCGGCGCGCTCGGCGGACTGGGTGCCGAGCGCGGCGCGGAAGGCCTCGGCGAGGGCGAGGCCGCGGGCGACCTCGTCGCCGAGTTCGATCTCGTAGGGGGCGAGGTCTGCCAGAGCAGACGGGTCGGCGGCGAGGGTGGTGAAGAGGGTGGCGGTGCGGTCGGCGAGGTCGGCGGCGTCGCAGGTGAGGAAGTCGGCCATGTGGGAGCGTGGGGGATGGGTAAAAAGTCCCGGTTTATGCCAAACCGTCCTGTGCAGAGCCACCGGATCGCCGGTGGACGTCGCCGGCCTGCCGGTTCATGCCAGACGGTCCTGTTCAGAGGCGGCGGGCTGCCGGTGGATGCCGACCGGTCGTGTGCAGGGCCAACGGGCTGCCGGTGGACGGTATCGGATCGGCGGTCGGTGCCAACCGGTCGTGTGCAGGGCCGGACGGGTGCCGGTGGATGCCGGGCGGCCGCGGCAGCCGACATGCTGGCGGTAGGTCCGAACCCGGCCGGTGCAGCGACGACGGTGCGTCTGACGCTCGTCGAGGTGTCAGACGTGACGGTGACCGTGTACGACCTGCTCGGCCGTGGCGTGGCGACGCCGATGCAAGGGACGTTCACAGCGGGCGAGCACCGCGCCTCGCTCGACACGAGCGGGCTCGCGCCGGGCGTGTACGTCGTGCGGGCGAGGGCGAACACGGCGGGCGGCGCGGTCGTACAGACGGCACGCCTGACCGTGACCCGATGACCGACCGTTCCACCAGTACACGCTCAGCG
>JBBSUZ010000197.1:0-6298 GCA_038233965.1 Rhodothermales bacterium
GGCCACCCGCGGCTGGCGATGCGGCGCGTCGGCAGGCGCCTCACCTGCGCCCCGACGGGGTCGGCGGCGAGGACGATCAGGGCGACGAGCAGGGTCGAGCGGAGCATGGGGCCGGGTGTCGGAGTCGTCCGACGTATCGGCCGCATCGCGCCCCGCTTAACCGGCGGTCACCCCGCCTCCCGATCCGAGTGGAGAATGCGTGCCCTGGACTGTCAGGACGGGCCGGGCAGCGCCTGAGTCGCAACCCGGCGTGCGACCTCTGGCGTCTGGCTCACGACGCGCTCGGTGAGCAGGGCGACGATGCGCCGGCGCACCTCGGCGTCGTGGGCGAGCGCGAAGGCGAGTTCGTCGGCGGTGAGCATCCCGAGCACCGAGCCGACGAGCGTCCGCTTCAGGCGACTGTCGGCACGCATGAGCGCGCCCAGGCGCTCGCGCTGGTCGTCCGGCGCGGCGCGGCCGAAGCCCGTCACGAGACGCCCGACGTGGTCGGCGACCAGCGCGAGGATGGTCTCGTTCTGGAGCTTGAGCACCGGCCGGAGCGTCCAGTGGAGAAAGGCCTCGACGGGCGTCGCGGCGAGGTCCGGATCGGCGGACGGCACGCGTGGCCTGAGCGCGGCGAGCGCGGCGTCGCGGTCCGTTTCAGCATCGGTCACGGTGCAGGCGGGGCTTCGAGGAGCAGGTCCGTCTCGCGCTCGGCCGTGGCCCCCGAGACACGGTCGCGCACGGTGACGGTGAGCGTGTAGAGGCCGGGCGCCTGGCCCTCGGTCGAGAGGCGCAGGTCCTGCGTGTCGTCCGGCGTGGAGCCCTCGGCCTCGAGCGTGGACGCGACGCCCGACTGGCGGCGGCCGAGGATCCGCCGGCCGAGGCGGCGCAGGCCCGTCGACGCGTCGCGCGGCGTGAGCTCGGCCGTGACCTCGAAGTCGGTCCGGCCGTCGCGCAGCGTCAGGCCGTACGGCTCGACGTAGACGATGACGGGCGCGCCGGCCTCGAAGACGCCCCACGGCGCGGGCAGCAGCGCGACGCCGCCGCGGACGACCCGGCCCGGTGCCGCCGCCCCGCTCGGGTCGACGGCGTAGGCGAGCATCACGTCCGACAGGCGCAGGCCCGGCTGCTGGAAGTCCGGCACGTCGACGGCCCGGCGCTGGACGGCCGAGGCGCCGCCGCCGGCCGTCTCGAACTCGACGGAGACCTCGTTGCGCCCCGGCGGCGCCTCGAGCCGCTCGCTGGTCGTCCACAGCCGCGTCGCGGCGACCTGGACGTTCGGGGGCGCGCGGAGGCCGTAAACCGTCCGCCGGCGCTCGACGAGCAGATCGCGCGAGGCGCCGACGAGGAAGGCGCCGGTCTGGATCGTGACGTTCGCGTCGCCGGCGCCCGGCGCGAGCGGAACGCCGTAGTTGACGTAGAGATCGGTTCGGGCCCCCTCGCCCTTGAACGCCGTGACGCGGTACGGGAGGTCGACGGCGCGGCCGGGCGGGGCGAAGGTGTAGCGCTCGGGCGTCTCGCGGACGGCGTCCCGCGCGCGCAGGACGAAGTCCATGCGGTCGCCGCCGCGCGCGGAGCGGAGGGCGTACGCGTAGGCCGGCGGCGAGTAGAGCCGGAACTGGCCGGTCCGGTTGGGGTCCTCG
Organism: Rhodothermales bacterium; assembly: GCA_038233965.1. Taxonomy (GTDB): domain Bacteria; phylum Bacteroidota; class Rhodothermia; order Rhodothermales; family Rubricoccaceae; genus DASVSE01. The sequence continues at coordinate 1,626 of JBBSUZ010000197.1, forward strand.
AAGACGAGCCGCAGGCCCTCCGCCCCGTCGATGCCGGGGTAGTGCCAGACGTTGAAGCGGTTGGCCGAGCGCTCGGCTGCGCTCGCGCCGACGCGCTGCTGCACGACGACCTCGCCACGCGAGTCGCGCAGGCCGAAGGACTCCTCGAGGTCCGGGTAGGACTCGACGATCTGGGCGAACGAGCCGTCGATCATGACGTCGGAGTCTGGCGGGCCGTAGCGGACGTAGAGCAGCCCGCGCTCCGTCTTCCAGCCCGGCCGGTCGAGCGCGTCCGAGTGGAACAGCAGGTCGGCCTCGGTGAGGCGGGCGTAGTGCTCGGAGCGGCGCTCGTTGACGGCGTTGAGGAAGCGCGGGTCGCGGCTCGTCCAGTAGCGCTGCGTGAAGGCGTCGCGGTCGGCGAGGTAGGCCGGGACCTCGTCCGGCGGGAGGATGAGCGAGAGGTCGGTGAACGCGGCGAGCGTGTCGGGCGTCATGCGCGCGAGCGCCTCGCGGAAGCTGGCGTCGGCCGTCTCGTACTGGCCCGTCCGCTGGGCGGCGAGGCCGACGTAGAGCCACATCTGGGCGTCCGAGGGGAACTGGACGAACATCTCCCGCAGGTCGGGCGCGGCGTCGGCCCAGCGGCCCGAGATGGCGGCGAGGCGGACGATGTGGTCGTAGACGGGCCGTCGGCGGGGGTCCTCGCGGAGGGCGGCGCGGAGGTGCAGCGTGGCCTCGTCGTAGGCACGCTGTGCGCGCTCGGCGAAGGTGACGATGCCGGACCCTTGCTGCGTGAGCAGTTCGACGTCGAAGCGGTCGGATCCGTAGGCGGCGTCCTGGTCGTCGAACTGGAACGCATCCTGCGGCGCGGCCTGCGCCACATCGACACCGAGCCCGACCTGCCCCCCGTCCGGCGTGGTCTGCGTGTTGGCGTCCTCGGAGCTGCGGTCCAGGCGGAAGGTTTCGCGGCCCCCCTGCGGCCCGGCGAAGGCCTCGAGGCGCGGGAACGCGATGGCGTTGCGGTACTGGTAGTAGTCGCGGATGGCCCACGTGCCGAGCTCCTCGTGCGCGTACGCGTTGTCCGGGTCGAGGGCCAGGATGTGCTGGGCGATGACGTAGCGCCGGCGCGCCCGGATAAAGTCCAGCAGGATGTTGACGCGGCCGAGGCGCTGCCCCTCGAGCTGCGCGACGAGGTAGACGACGTTGTCGGGGTCGAGGCCGACCGCGCGGTCGATGGCGCGGGCGGCGCGGCGGGTGTCCTGGACGGGCGAGCCGTCCGCGTAGAGGATGCGCGCGAGGAGGTACTGGCCCTCGGCGTCGTCGCGGCCGTCGAGGTAGCGCTCGAGCCGGGCGACGGCCTCGGCGGCATGCCCGCTCTGGTATTCGGCCTCGGCCGTCTGGACCGGCGTCGGCTCGGTCTGTGCGAGCACCGGCCCGGAGATGAGGGCCGCGAGGGCAAGCAGAGCGAGACGGCGCATCGGCGGGAAGGGCATCGGGGAGTCCGGGCACGGGAGCGTGCCCAACGTCGGAAGCGGGTGCGACGCTGTCAAGGCCATCCGGGTGCCCTGTGGCCGGCGGGGCCCCTCGGGCGCGTGCCGGACGGGGGGCGTGCCGGACGGGGGGCGTGGCAGGCGGCTCAGGAGTCGCGCGGACGGTGCCGCGCTCAGAAGCTGTTTGGTGACCCAACTCCTCCCCTCGGGCCGGGTGAACCCGCCGGGACACCCGGACCTGACCTGAGGTGGCTGCGAAGCAGTCGGAGGGGGTCGTTGCGCGATGACATGGCCATGGCGGCCCCTCACCCTGTCCCTCTCCCGAGGGACAGGGATGCCCGGACCGGAGGGGACGCCGCAGGTCAAATCTCGCTTTGCCAAACAGCTTCACAGCGGTGGCTGCGCGACCTAGCGGTGGCCGCGCTCGAAGAGGCCGAAGGCTTCGCGGCGCTGCGGCTGGTCGTGGTACGCGTCCTCGACCGCGGCGGCGACGTCCGCCGCGAGCGCGCGGAGCTGTGCCTCGGCCCCCGGCCGGACCGTCGTCGCGGTCTGTGCCTCGCCGCTCTCGCGGGCCTGCGCGGCGCGGGCGGCGCGGGCCGTCTCGACGCGGGCGAGCCCGGCGGCGACGGCCGTCTTGCCCAGGCCGCGGACGCCCTCGGCGAGCGCGGGCATGGTCTCGATGGCGCGGTAGAACGTCTCGGCGCCGTCGACCATCTCGGCGTCGGCGTCGGGGATGTGGCCGGCGAGGTGGAGCGCGCGGTAGGCGGGCGAGTCGCGGGGGTGGACGGCGCGGCCGAGCTTGCGGTGGCGGACGTGGAACGCCTCCAGTTCGGCGAGGGCGAGCGCGGCCACGCCGGTGGCGGTGACGGCCTCGGCCTTCTCGGCGGACTGGGTGCCGAGGGCTGCGCGGAAGGCCTCGGCGAGGGCGAGGCCGCGGGCGATCTCGTCGTCCCTCTCGATCTCGTAGGGGGCGAGGTCCTTGAGGGCGTCGGCGTCGGCGGCGAGGGTGGTGAAGAGGGTGGTGGCGCGGTCGGCGAGGGTGGCGGCGTCGCAGGTGAGGAAGTCGGCCATGGGGGAGCGGTGGTCGGGGAGGAGCGGGCGGTGGTCGGTGCCGGCGGATCGGTGGTTTATGCCAAGCTGTCGGTGGTGGATGCTAGCGGACCGGTGGTCGAGGTCGACGGATCGGTGGTCGGTGGCGGCGGGCCGGTGGTGGATGCCAGGCTGTCGGTGGTCAGGGCCCGCGGATCGGTGGTGGAGGCCAACGGATCGGTGGTCGATGCCGAACGGGTGGTGGTGGGTGCCAACCCGCGCGGTCGGGTCGGCCGAGTTTTGGTGGACGAATCCCAACAGTATTGGGGGGGTAGCGAGGATACGCCAAATGCTGCCGCTATTTGGGCACGTATCAAGATCCTGTGGTGGTTGCCCTACCGTGCGGGGCGTGCTGACTCCGGCGCGTCTCTCTCCACCTCACCCTCCTCCTCCGATGCGTGCTTTCCTACTCCTCACTCTAGCCGTGCTGGGCCTGTCGGCTCCTGGAGCCGCCGCTCAGGTACCTCTCGAGGTCTGTAACAACTTCGCCGGCCGTGAGGTCTTCGCTGAAGTCTACGGCGAGATCGGCGGAAGCTTCGACATTTACCGCGCCACCGACTTTGGCAACCCCACCGACTCGGGATTCGTCGGCGCAGGAAGCCTGACCCGCCGAGACGGCTGCGACTTCATCTGGGAGTTCAACGGCAACGACGATCCCGGCTCCCCGGCCGATGTCGTGTGCACGCGGGGGCAATACCCGTGCAACGACGCGCGGGGCGTGTACCTCCTCTTCGTCACCGGCGACGTTTACCTCTACGGCCCTGGTCTTCCAAGTGGGCAGCCCCCGTCGTTCTACAGTCCATACGGCGGGGGTGCCGCCGTGTCGCCGGACGTCGGCTTCGGCATCTTCGGCGGAGCAGGGCAACCGACGCGCGTGAAGGCCATCCAAGGTTTGCCCAGTAGTCTCATTTCCGACCCGGAGTACTACGAGAACGTGCTGCCGAACGGCTATGTGCTGCCCTACGACTATCAGACAGCCGGGCAGCAGGGCGGCAACGGCGGGGCCCCCGGCTTCTTCCTGACGAAGATCGCCACGAACTGCTCGATGCTCCAATTTGCGGCCAACGCGTGTGGTGTGGACCCGCTGGCGTACCGTTTCGCGCCGGAGGGCGACGCGCGTCTGTTCGGGACGGGCACGTTCGCGTGGGACCTGACCGGCATCACGCTGTCGTTCGGCCCGACGAGCCGGCTGATCCTCGACCGGCCGATCACGGTGACCGGGGGGACGCTGACGGCGCGGGACGCGGCGCAGGGCTGGGGCGGCGTGCAGTTCACCGCTGGCTTCGGATCCGTTGGAGGGATGACGGCAACGGTCGTCGAGTTCGTAAAGGGCGAAGCCCAACTGGGGCTCGGTACGACGGCCGCCATCACCGTCGATGGTGTGTCGCCGACGTTCAACGCCGTAACCGTCCGGTTTCCCGTCGCAGGCACTCTCATCGGGCTCAGCGTGACCGGGGCCGCTGCGGCTCCCGCCGCGACCGGCCTGATCATGACAGACATGACGGGCCGGGGCGTGCTCGTCAACGGCGGGGCGCGCCTCGACCTTTTCCGGGGTGAGATCAGCGGCAGCGACGGCACGGCCCTCGCCGTGGCCGGCACCGGCACGCGCGCCTATCTCCGGCGCGCGCTCACGGGCGACCAGCGCGGACCCCAGATCACCCTCAACGAGGGCGGCGGCGTCGCGGCGCTGTCCAACTCGGCGGTCTACTTCGGGACCGACAGCCCAGCGGGACCGGGCTACGGTTACACTAGCGTCACCGGCAACGGCAATGCGGGGGCTGGCGGGCGCGGCCTCCTGGCCGGCGGCGGGGCGGACATCTATGCGGGCACCGGCAAGGCGACGTCGGTGTCGTACCAACGCAACCGCGTCTTCGACAACTTCACCGCGTCAGCGACCGGCAACGCCTATGCCGCGGGGACTGGCAGCGCGGTCTTTGCCCGCTGCGCGTGGTGGAACACGACCAACCCGACGGCCTTCCGCACCGGCGCGGCCTCTGTAGCAGCCGGCTTGATGGGTAACACTTCAGACCGGGTTGATGGGTGACACGGTCGGGGGGCAGGTTACGTCCGCAGCTTGAAGTCGCGCTCGTCGAGACGGCCCAGCAGCACGTCGTAGAA
>JBBSUZ010000198.1:0-6274 GCA_038233965.1 Rhodothermales bacterium
GACTCGGTCCCGCATCGGCGCGGCAAGAACCTCACGGTCGTCGGTGCGATCTCGGCCACCGGCGGGCTCGTCGCATGGCGGTCGATGGACGGGGCGATGACGGGCGAGCGCTTCCTCGCCTTCGTGGTCGAGGCGCTGATCCCGGCGCTGCGTCGTGGCGACACGGTGGTCATGGACAACCTCTCGGCGCACAAGACGCTCGCCGTCCGAGCGGCCTTGGCGGAGGCCGGCATCGGCGTGCTCTACCTGCCGCGGTACAGCCCGGAGTGGAACCCGATCGAGCTGTGCTGGGCAGGCGTGAAGCGGTGGCTGCGACGGTTGGCGGCGCGAACGCGGGAGCGGCTGCGCGTCGGCGTCGCCGAGGCGCTCGGCCGGGTGACGGCGGCGCAGGTGCGGCGGTGGGTGCGTCACTGCGGGGACCGGCTTACGAGCAATGGCACTTGACACTAGGCATAAACGATACGCGCGGACCGAACATCTCACGCCCAAAATGCACTTAGGCGCCCCGGCCTAGAGCCAGAGCGCCTCGCGTGCGAGCGCCAGCGTGCGTTACGCGTCGCCGGCGATGAGCGCCTTGCGCGCGGCCACGGCCCGCTTGCGCTCGTTCGGGTCGAGGTGGCGCTTGCGGATGCGCGTCGAGGTCGGCGTGATCTCGATGAGCTCGTCCTCGCGGATGAACTCGATGGCCTCCTCGAGCGACATGCGCCGCGGCGGGTTGAGCTTCTGGAAGTTGTCCGCACCCGACGAGCGCATGTTCGAGAGCTGCTTCTCCTTCGTGATGTTGGCCTCCATGTCCTCGTCGCGGCTGTTCTCGCCGACGACCATGCCGTTGTAGACCTCGTCGCCGGGGCCGACGAAGAGCTGGCCGCGCTCCTGGAGGTTGACGATCGTGTACGACGTCACCTTGCCCGGCCGGTCTGCGACGATACCGCCGCTCGCGCGGTGCGTGATGTTGCCGGCCCACGGGCGGTAGCCGTCGAAGAGGTGCGTGAGGATGCCCGTGCCCTTGGTGTCCGTGAGGAACTCGGTGCGGTAGCCGATGAGGCCGCGCGCCGGGATCTCAAACGTCATGCGGACGCGCCCGCCGCCGTTGTTCTTCATCTCGGTCATCATGCCCTTGCGCGTGCCGAGCGTCTCGATCACGACGCCCATGTAGTCCTCGGCGACGTCGATGAGGCACTGCTCGTAGGGCTCGTGCAGCTTGCCGTCCACCTGCTTGGTGAGGACCTGCGGCATCCCGACAGCGAACTCGAAGCTCTCGCGGCGCATCTGCTCGATGAGGATCGCCATCTGGAGCTCGCCGCGGCCGAAGACGAGGAACGAGTCCGCGGCGTCCGTCTCCTCGATGCGGAGCGAGAGATTGTTCTCGCCCTCCTTCTTGAGGCGGTCGCGGAGGTTGCGGGACGTGACGTACTTGCCCTCGCGGCCGACGAACGGGCTGTCGTTGATGCGGAACTCCATCGAGAGCGTCGGCTCATCCACGGCGACGGGCTCGAGCGGCTGCGGGTCGTCCGCGGCGGCGATGGACTCGCCGAGGCCGATGCCGGCCAGGCCGCCGACGTTGACGATCTCGCCGGCCGCGGCGGTCGTGGCGGGCACGCGCTGGAGGCCTTCCGAGACGAAGAGGCCGGTGATGTTGGTCTGCTTCATCGTGCCGTCGCGGTGGCACATCGTCACGCGCTGCTTCTCCTTCAGCGTCCCGTTGACGATGCGGCCGATGGCGATCGGGCCGAGGTACGCGTCCGGCTTGACGTCCGTGATGAGGACCTGGAGCGGGCCGTCCGGGTCGCCGTCGGGGGCCGGGATGTTCTCGATGATGGCCTCGAAGATCGGCTTGAGGTCCGTGAGCTCCGCGGCGAGGTCCGTCGTGCACTTGCCGTCGCGGGCGACGGCGTAGATCACAGGGAACTCGATCTGCTTCTCGTTGGCGCCGAGGTCGATGAACAGGTCGTAGACCTCGTTCAGGACCTCCTCGGGGCGCGCGTCGGAGCGGTCGATCTTATTGATGATGACCATGGCCGGCAGGCCGAGCGCGAGCGCCTTCGAGAGCACGAAGCGCGTCTGCGGCAGCGGGCCCTCGGCGGCGTCCACGAGCAGGATCACGCCGTCGACCATGCGGAGCGTGCGCTCCACCTCGCCGCCGAAGTCGGCGTGCCCGGGCGTGTCGACGATGTTGATCTTGACCTCCTCACCGCTCTCGCGGATGTACCGCACGGCCGTGTTCTTGGCCATGATGGTGATGCCCTTCTCGCGCTCGAGGTCCATCGAGTCCATCACGCGCTCGGCGATGTTCTCGTTGTCGCGGAACGTGCCGGACTGCCAGAGGAGGGAATCGACGAGAGTCGTCTTGCCGTGGTCGACGTGGGCGACGATGGCGACGTTGCGGAGCTGCATAAGAGGCGGTGGGGTAGCCTCAGAAGAACCGAACCGGCGGGGCCGGGGACCGGGGAGCTTCCGGGAAAAGGCGAAGGAGGTTCGGGGTTTGAGGGTTGGAAAGGCGGCCTTTCACACTCGAACCCTCAACCTGCCTCTGGTCAGCCCCGAGTCGCGAGGTGCCAGACGAATGTGGCCTCGGGGGCCGCGGCGACGCTCAGCCACACCGCGCCGGCGACGACGAGCGCGAACGGGACGGCGAAGCCGAGCACGAGCGCACGGCCGAGCGGCACGTGCGCCACGGACGAGAGGTCCAGCATCGCCCGGTAGCCGGCGACGACCTCGGCGAGCAGCCCGAGCCCGAGGAGCGCGGGCGCCATCGCCGTCGCCGTCTGCGGGCTGACGCCGGCGAGCAGCAGGGCCGCCGCCATGAGCGGGGCCCACGCCCACCGGCTCCACACCACGAGCGACATCGCCTGCCCCGCACGCAACCGCCGCCGCCCGACGACCACGTTGAGCCACAGCAGGTTCAGCAGCCCCCACCCGATGCCGACGAGCGCGAGCACGGCGACGAGCCCGAGCGGGTAGCCGAGCAGCACGACGAGCCGCTCCTGCACCCCGACCGGCCACGACGCCGTCGCCGCGGCGAGCGCGTCGGTCCGGCCCAGCGCGCGCAACGCGGACGAGCCGACGATGCCGAACGACGTCGCGAGGCCGAGGCCGAGCACGGCCGTCTGCCCGGCCGAGAGGTCGTAGCCGCGCTGCACGGCCTCGCGGTAGAGGTCGTGGCGGCCGAAGTAGCGCGGCACGAGCGTCGCCACGCGCGGCGCGGCCGTCATGAACACGCCCAGCCCGACGACGAGCACCCAGCCGACGAGGAGCAGACCCGGCGCGCCGGGCGCCTCGTCGGTGCGGCCCGCGCCGGCGTCGAAGGCGAAGACGCGCTGCGTGCCGGTGAAGAAGCCCGACGCGACGCGGAGCGCCGGGCGCGGCGTGCCGTCGGGCTCGTGGAGGCCGGCGCGCTCGCCCGAGACGCGGGCGCGGGCGTCGAGCGCATCGCCCGTTCCGTCGCGCCAGCGGGCGACGAAGGCGACGGCGGGCGGGCGGGCGAGCAGGTCGGTCAGCGCCGTCTCGAGCGTGCGGGCCTGCGCGGCGAGGCTGCCGGCCGAGCGCCAGCCGCCGTCACGGCCGGGCACGGCGCGCGCCCCGACCCTCGCGAGGCCGACGGGCGTCTCGGAGCGCCACGCGGCGAGCGCGGCCGTCGCGCCGGCAGAGCCGTCCACGAGCACGAGGTCGACCTGCCCGGCGAGCTGCTCGCTCCGCGGAAACGACGTCTCCAGGTAGGTCGTCGCACCGGCGGCGTGCGCCAGCGCCGTCAGGCGGGCGGCGTAGGGCCGGGCGCGCGGGTCCGACGTGTCGCAGGCGGTCGCGATGCCGTAGTGGCGGGCCGCCGCGTAGGGCCGGCCGCGCTCGAGCGCACGGGCGAGAAAGGCAGCGGCGGCATCCGTCCGGGCGAGGAGACGCGCGGCGGGCAGGCCGCGGACGGGCAGGTCCTGGTAGAACGCGATCCCCAACTGGCTCGCGACCGACAGCACGAGCGTGTCGGCGACGATCCCGGTGCGGACCGCGCGGACGCCGGCGCGGCGCATCGCGACGAGGTCGTCGAGGGCGGCGGCGCGGCGGGCCGGGACGTCCCACACGACCCCGGCGAGGCGGGCGTCGAGCGCGGGGACCGGGCCGGCGGGCGCGAGGCCCGCGGCGACGGCCGCGCGGACGCGCATCATCGCGGCCTCGACGGGCGTCGGCGGGCGCTGCCGGGCGAGCGAGTCGGCGCGGACGGCGGCCGCGAGCGAGTCCGCTGCGACCGAGTCGGGCCGTGCGGGAGCGGCGCGTGCGGCGGGTACCGCACGACGGGCGGCCGGGCGGGCGGGCGGACGCGTTGCGGTCTGCGCCGACGCTCCGGCGGCGACGGCGATCAGGACGAGACAGAGGGCGACAGGGCGACGCACGGGTCGGGAGCGGGCGGGCTGCAATCTCGCACCGGCCGCACCTCGCGGCTCACGGCGGCGAGTGCGACACAGAAGGCCCTGCCGGGCGGAACCGGCAGGGCCTCCGCAGGCGGCGACGGTCCGCCATCCTGCATGGACCACCCTGGCGAAAAGGGGTCCGGGGAAATCGGTCGGGCGTGGCCCGGCGACGCTGCGAACGTCGCGCCGGCGGGGTGACACACGCCGTGTCAGGCGGGATGCGGGATACGGAGATATGAGATGCGCGGGCACAGCGTGCCGGCGGTCTCCGCATCCCGTCTCCCCCATCTCGCATCCCGTCGTCTCAGTCCATGAACCGGCGCAGGAAGGCCGGCGTGTCCGAGTCGTCCTTGTTCTGGATGCGCTCGCGGCGCTCGAGGTCGCCGGCGGCGAGGCGGCGCGTCGGCTTGGCGACGTGCGCGTCGTCGGCCGGCGTGGCGGCCCCGTTGGCCGCAGCACTCTCCGGCGCGGAGCGCCGCTCGTAGGCGGGCTCGTCGAGCTGGCGGAGGTTGTCCGAGCCCTTGTAGTCCGACGCGCCGCCGAGCGTGACGCTCCGGCGGACGCCCGTCGCGGCCGCGCCGTCGCCCGTCGGGCCGGTCGCGCCGCGGTCGAAGCCCGTCGCGATGACGGTCACGCGGAGCTCGTCGCCCATGTTCTCGTCGATGACGAGGCCGAAGATGACCTCGGCCTCGTCGCCGGCCTCCTGCTGAATGACCGAGACGGCGGCGCCGGCCTCGCGGATCGAGAGCGACTGCCCGGCCGTGATGTTGACGAGCACGTTGCGCGCGCCCGAGATCGAGACGCCGTCGAGCAGCGGGCTCGAGATGGCCTCGCGGGCGGCGCGCTCGGCGCGGCCGTCGCCGGCCTCCGTCGCCGCGCCCATGATGGCCGTGCCGCCGTCCGCCATCGTCGTGCGGACGTCCGCGAAGTCGAGGTTGACGAGGCCGTGGACCGTGATGAGGTCCGAGATGCCGCGCGTGGCGTTGTAGAGGACGTCGTCGGCCATGCCGAAGGCGTCCGTGACCGACGTGTCGTCGCCGGCGATGTCGAGCAGGCTCTCGTTGGGGATCACGATGAGCGTGTCCACGACCGAGCGCAGCTCCTCGAGGCCCTTCGTCGCCGCCTTGGCGCGCGTGGGGCCCTCGAAGCCGAACGGCTTGGTGATGACGGCGACGGTCAGGATGCCCATGTTCTTGGCGATCTGGGCGACGACCGGCGCGGCGCCCGTGCCCGTGCCGCCGCCCATGCCGGCCGTGATGAAGACCATGTCGCAGCCCTCGAGCGACGCCTCGATGTCGCGCTGGCTCTCCTGCGCCGCGCTCGCGCCGACCTCGGGCCGGGCGCCCGCGCCGAGGCCGTTGGTGAGCGCGCGGCCCATCTGGAGTTTGGTCGGCGCGCCGTTGTTCTGCAGCGCCTGCGCGTCCGTGTTGACGGCGACGAACTCGACGCCGTGGATGCCCTTGGTGAGCATGTTGTTGACGGCGTTGCCGCCGCCGCCGCCGACGCCGATGACTCGGATCTGGGCCGAGGTCTGGGCGTCGTCGTCGAAGCTGATTCGGGAAGCGTAATCGGGGTTCATGATGGGGTCCCTCCGTGTGTGATGCCAGGGTGAAAGGTGCCCGGTGGGTCGGGCAAGCCGCGCGGTGGGACGTCCGGCAAACTACCGGCTCCGCAGCCCCATGTGCGCGGCAATCGTGCGTCTTAAATCGCGTCTTGGCTAGAGCTCGTCGAACCACCGCCGCATGCGGTCGGTGATCTTGTTGACGAGCGTCTCCTGCTCGACCTCGTCGTAGGCCTCCTCGTGGGCCGCCCGCCCGAGGGCCGGGTGCGCGCCGGCCGCGCCGTCGCCCTCGAGGACCGGCGCCTCGGGCCGC
>JBBSUZ010000199.1:0-6271 GCA_038233965.1 Rhodothermales bacterium
CGAGGACGGGCATCTGCGAGATGCCGTGCTCCATCATCATCGCGATGGCCTCGGCGAGCGTGACGTCCGGCGCCACGGCGACGACCGGCTCCTGCGTCTTGCGGGCGGCGAGGACGTCGTCGAGCGTGAGCGTCTGCGCCTCCTCGAAGAAGCCGTTGCGGCGCATCCACTCGTCGTTGAACGTCTTCGAGAGGTAGCGGAAGCCGGAGTCCGGCAGCAGCACGACGACGACCGACTCGGGGCTCAGCGTGTCGCGGTGGGCGCGGCACCAGTCGAGCGCGCCCGCGAGCGCCATGCCGCAGGACTGCCCGACGAACAGGCCCTCCTCCTTTGCCAGGCGGCGCGTCATCTGCATCGCCGCCTTGTCCGTCACCTGCACGAAGTCGTCGACGAGGTCGAAGTCCATGTTGCCCGCGAGGATGTCCTCGCCGACGCCCTCGATGAGGTACGGGTAGATCTCGGCGTGGTCGAAGACGCGCTCGTGGAAGTACTTGTAGTAGACCGAGCCGAAGGGGTCCACGCCGACGACCTGGAGGTCCGGGTTCTGCTCCTTGAGAAAGCGCGCGGTCCCCGAGATCGTCCCGCCCGTCCCCGCGCCGGCGATGTAGTGCGTGATGCGGCCGTCGGTCTGGTCCCACAGCTCGGGCCCGGTCGTGCGGTAGTGCGCGAGGGCGTTGGCCGGGTGGTCGTACTGGTTTGGATAGAACGCGCCGGGGATCTCCTCACTGAGGCGGCGGGCGACCGAGTAGTAGGAGCGCGGGTCGTCCGGGGCGACGTTGGTGGGGCAGACGATGACCTCGGCGCCGAGCGCGCGCAGGACGTCGGCCTTCTCTGGGCTCTGCTTGTCGGTCGTCGTAAAGATGCAGCGGTAGCCCTTGGCGATGGCCGCGATGGCGAGCCCGGCGCCGGTGTTGCCGGACGTCCCCTCGACAATCGTCCCGCCGGGTTTCAGCAGGCCCTTGGCCTCGGCGTCCTCGATCATCGCGATCCCGATGCGGTCCTTGACGGATCCGCCGGGGTTGAACAGCTCGACCTTGGCCAGGACCGGGCACGGGAGGTCATCGGCGAGCCGGTTGAGCTGGACGAGCGGCGTGTTGCCGATGGTGTCGACGATGGAGCGGAGCCACATGGCGGGTCGGGTCGGGCGGGGATCGCGGAAGGTACGGAGGCGCGGCGGGAGCGCTTCCGGTGGACGCGCCCGGACGATCGGGCGATGCAGTCCGTCACGCTGTCCCCTGCTCGTTCGCCGACCTGGCTAGGAGCGACGCAGTTGAGCCCTTCCTTTCAGCCGTCGTTCCCGCGCACGCGGGAATCCAGGGTCATGCCGGGTTGGAGTAGATGTGCTCGGTGCGCACACCGGCGAGGTGACGTCCGGTCAGGTCTCGTCGGCTTACACCTGCACGCGGCTCAGAGCGTCGTGCTACGACTCTGGATTCCCGCGTCCGCGGGAATGACGGCAGTTTTGGGGTCAGCGCGACACGGATGCCTATCAGCGTCGGACTGAGGGCGCTCGCTATCAGGTACCAGCCGGTTGCGCAGCGCAACCCGTCTTCATCCGCGCCTCGGTAGCTTGGCGGCCGTCCCCTTCCCCACCCCGCCCCGACATGTCCGAGACGTTCCAGAACTACATCAACGGCCAGGGGGTCGACGCCAAAGCCGGCGCGACGTTCGAGAGCCGCAACCCGGCGAAGCAGGCCGACCTCATCGGCCGCTTCCCGCAGTCGGACGCCGACGACGTCGCGGCCGCGGTCGCGGCGGCGAAGGAGGCCTTCACCACGTGGAAGCTCATGCCGGCGCCGACGCGCGGCGAGATCCTCAAGCGCGTCGGCGACCTCATGACGGAGCGCAAGGCCGAGCTCGCGCACGCGATGACGCGCGAGATGGGCAAGCCCTTCTTCGAGACCAAAGGCGACGTCCAGGAGGCCATCGACACGGCGTACTACGCGATGACGATGGGCCGCCAGCTCTTCGGCAAGACGGTCCCGTCCGAGATGAACGACAAGTTCAACATGTCCGTCCGCCGCCCGATCGGCGTCTGCGGCCTCATCACGGCCTGGAACTTCCCGGTCGCCGTGCCGACGTGGAAGATGTTTCCGGCGATCCTGAGCGGCAACACGGTCGTGTTCAAGCCGAGCGAGGACGCCCCGCACTCGGGCATGCTCCTCGTCCAGGTGATGCACGACGCGGGCGTGCCGCCGGGCGTCGTCAACCTCGTCCAGGGCGCGGGCGCGACGGGCGCGGCGATCGTCGCGCACCCGGACGTCGCGGCGATCTCGTTCACCGGATCCAGCGAAACGGGCTCCGCGCTCGCGGCCAAGGCGGCCGAGCGCCACGCGCGCGTCTCGCTCGAGATGGGCGGCAAGAACCCGGTCATCGTCATGGACGACGCCGACGTCGACCTCGCCGTCGAGGGCCTCCTCTGGGGCGCCTACGGCACGACGGGCCAGCGCTGCACCGCGACGTCGCGCCTCATCGTCCACGCCGACGTCCACGACGAGGTCGTGGAGAAGCTCACGGCCCGCGCGACGGCCCTGCGCCTCGGCTACGGCAACGACGCCGACACGGAGATGGGCCCGCTCATCAACCAGAAGGCCATGGACAAGGTGACGGGCTACATGGACGTCGCCCGCGCCGACGGCGCGACGATCGCCTTCGGCGGCGAGCGCGCCACGGGCGACGGGCTGGACGACGGCTTCTTCTTCCAGCCGACGCTCTTCACCGGCGTCACGCGCGACATGCGCGTCGCCCGCGAGGAGATCTTCGGGCCCGTCCTCTCGGTGATCAAGATCGGGTCGTACGAGGAGGCCGTCGAGGTCGCCAACGACGTCATCTACGGCCTCTCGTCGGCGATCTACACCAAGGACGTCACGCGCGCCTTCCGCGCCATGCGTGACCTCGACGCCGGCATCACGTACATCAACGGCCCGACGATCGGGGCGGAGGCGCACATGAGCTTCGGCGGCGTCAAGGCGACGGGCAACGGCCACCGCGAGGGCGGCTGGGAGGTCTACGACTTCTACACTGAGACGAAGACGGTCTACGTCGACTTCTCGGGCGGCCTCCAGCGGGCCCAGATCGACAACTACGACGATGGCGACGGCGAGGTCGTCCCCGAGGTCGTCAAGGACCTGTAGGTCGGGCCTGACGTCCACCAGTCGCCCCTCGGCCGGGATGCGGAGCTCCGCGTCCCGGCCGAGCCGTATCGGGCCGAACCTGAGCCGGACCCGGAGACGGCGGGATGCGTTGGCTCGGACGTCTTCCCGCTGCCCATGGCCCTCTTCTCGCGCCCGCCCGCCACGCATATCCCGCCTGTCCAGGGCGTCCGGATGGATGGCACGCCGTTCGCGCTGCCCGACCCGGACGCGCCGGCGACGCTCCTCGTGGTCTCGTTCGACGACGACGCGGCACCGCTTGCGGGCCAGTGGATGCGCCTCGGGCAGCGCCTCGGCGAGCATGCGCCCGGCCTCGCGCTCGTGGATGCGCTCATCGTCCCGCCGCGGATGAAGCTGCTCGGCGACATCGGCCTGATCACGCTCCGCGCGCGCGCCGAGCGCGACGGCGCGCTGGACCGGACGGTCGCGATCTACGAGCGCCGCAAGCCGCTTCGCAAGACGCTCGGCATCAGCGACGCTGTGACCGCGCTCCTCATCGGCCCGGACGGCGCGATCACGTGGCGCGGCGACGGCGAGATCGACCTGCACGAGGTCGAGTCGCTCGAGCCTGCGCTGGCTGCGCTGCTCGCTGCACCGCCGAACACCGATCCGACCGAGGAGCCTGAAGAGTCCGAGTCGGTCACCCAACCGTGACGCTCGGCGGCGGCGCGCTCGGCGACGCGCACTGCTGGGTGACGCTTCGGAGGCAGGGTCGCCTCGCCGAGGCGTCCGGTGCTCAACCCGGAAGTGCACGCGAACGCCGCGTCCGGGCGCCTCGGGGAGACGCTCCAGACGCGGCGCATGAGCCGTCGAGACGGTCCGACTAGCGGCGCGCCGGCGCGAGCTCGCGGACGAGCCAGTCGAGCTGGTACACGTTGTCGAGCACCTCGAGCATGGCGCGGACGTCCAGCGAGACGGTCCGGTTGACCGTGTCGTCGAAGATGTAGTCGCCCGGGAGGCCCTCGATGTTGCCGTCGAACGCGATGCCGACGACCTCGAGGTCGCGGTTGACGACGGGCGAGCCCGAGTTGCCGCCGATGATGTCCGCCGTGGCGACGAAGTTGTACGGCGTGCTCAGGTCGATGCGGCTGCGCGCGTCGAGCCAGCGCTGCGGTAGGTGCCACGGGCAGGCCTCGTCCGTCGCGCGGCCCGTCGCGACGCACTGCGAGTAGTAGCGGTCGTAGAGGCCGTAGAACGTCGTGTACGGCGGCGCGATGGTGCCGTTGTAGTCGTAGCCGCGCACGACGCCGTCGGTGAGGCGGAGCGTGAACGTGGCGTCCGGCGGGATGGACGTGCCGTAGAGGTCGAAGCGGGCGCGGGCGAGGCGGGCCGTGAGCTCGGAGAGCTCGGCGTTGGCCTGCTGCTGGCTGGAGGCGTAGGCCTGGATGGCCGGCAGCAGCGCCTGCGCCGCGAGGACCGCCGGGTCCTGCGAGAGGTCCTGCGTGCGGGCGGCCTCGGCGTTGGCCTCGGTCGCGAGACGCGTGCTGGCGACGATGCGCGCCGCCGCCGACTCGGGCGAGAAGCCGCCGAGGAGGGCGATCACGGTCGGGTCGTTGGGCCCGAGCGCGGCGAGCATCTCCTCGAAGCGGACCGTGAGCAGGCCGCGCTGGATCTCGACCGGCTGGTCCTCGACGCGCGAGAAGGCCTCGGCCGTCGGGGCCGTGGCGCCGGCGGTGACGACGGCGAAGGCGCGGTTGAGCGCCGAGCTGTTGTACGGCGAGCCCGGCGCGAGGCCGAAGAAGGCGCGCGCCTTGGCGGCGTCGGGGCGTGCGGCCGCGCGGTTGGCCGCGATGCGGTCGAAGACGTCGCCGTACTGCGTCTGGAGGTCCGGGCGCGCGGCGAGCGCGGCGCGGACGTCGCGCTCGGCGGCGGCGCGGCGGGCGATGAGGTACGGGTCCCGGAGGCCCGTCACGCGGCCCGTGAACGCCTTGCGGCTGTTGCCGAGGCCGAAGTAGGTGTCCGTGAGCTCGGGCGTGCGCGGGTCGGTCGGGTTGGCCGTGATGAACTCGCCGAAGACGCGCTCGCGGTTGGTGACGTAGTCGAGCCGGGCGACGTCCGCGATGTCGCGGCGGTACTCGAGCTGGCTCACGGTCTGGAGGCGCGTCGTGGAGCCGGGGTTGCCCAGGACGAAGACGACCTCGCCGGCCTGCGTGCCGGTCGGCTCGAAGGGGAAGTAGGCCTCCGGGTGGAGCGGCTGGCCGTCCGGGCCGTAGGCGCGGAAGAGCGAGAAGTCCAGCGAGTAGCGCGGGTAGGTGAAGTTGTCCGGGTCGCCGCCGAAGTAGCCCATCTGGGTCTCCGGCGCGAAGACGAGGCGGATGTCGCCGTAGCGCTTGTAGGTGTACGCCTTGACCTGTCCGCCCGAGTAGAAGGAGACGATCTGGACGCGCTGGCCCTCGCCGGCGGCGGCCGTCATCTCGTCCTGCAGCGTGCGGATGGCCGCGGCGCGGGCCGTCTGGCGCGCCTGCGCGTCGGCCCCGACGGAGGCGGCGTCGATCTGCGTCGTGACGTTGCCGATGGAGATGAGCTGCTCGACGAAGAGGCCCGAGATGGCGGCCTCGTCCGAGCGGCTCGCGGCGTAGAAGCCGTCGCGGTTGAAGTCCTGGCCGCGCTCGCCGCCGACCTGCGTCACCGACTCGCGAGCGCAGTGGTGGTTGGTCAGGATGAGGCCGTCCGGCGAGACGAAGCTCGCCGAGCAGTACGTCGCGAAGCGGAGGGCGCCGAGGCGGGCGCGCTCGAACCACGCGCCGTCGGGGCGGAAGCTGTAGGTCTCGTCGAAGTACGGGAGGGGCGCGTCGTCGAGCGTGAACATGCGGCCGTTGTCGAAGCGGCCGGCACGGACCGTGTCGAGGTTGGCCGTGGGAGCCATCGGGACCGTCATCGGCGGCGTCATCGGGACCGCGACGGGGCCGGCGGTCGGCGGCGTGGCCGGCGCGGCGGCGTCGCGCGACGTCGAGCAGGCCGTCGCGGTGACCGCGAGGGTCAGCAGCAGTAGAAGGGGGCGCATGGGCGAGGAGGAAGTGAGAGCGGTTCTATCTTGGCCGGCGCGCGAGAGTGGCGGAATGGTAGACGCACCACATTTAGGGTGTGGCGGGCACAGCCCGTGGGGGTTCGAGTCCCCC
>JBBSUZ010000200.1:0-6262 GCA_038233965.1 Rhodothermales bacterium
AGATGTTCGAGGACGGCTCGTACTCGTTCTACAAGTCGAACCCTGGCGTGCCCGTCTCGTCCGAGGAGATGGTCGCGTACTGGACGAAGTGGGTCGAGGACTACCCGATCGTGTCCATCGAGGACGCGATGGACGAGAACGACTGGGACGGCTGGGCCGCGCTCACCGAGGCCGTCGGCGACCGCATCCAGCTCGTCGGCGACGACCTCTTCGTCACCAACACGACGCGCCTCCAGCGCGGCATCGACACCGGCGTCGCGAACGCGATCCTGATCAAGCCCAACCAGATCGGGACGCTCACGGAGACGATGGAGGCGGTCGAGCTCGCGCACCGCTTCGGCTACGCCTCCGTCCTCAGCCACCGCTCGGGCGAGACCGAGGACACGACGATCGCGGACCTCGCGGTCGCCGCCGGCTCGGGCCAGATCAAGACGGGCTCGGCGTCCCGCTCGGACCGGCTTGCCAAGTACAACCAGCTGCTCCGCATCGAGGAGCTGCTCGGCGCCGCCGCCATCTACCCCGGCATGGACGCCTTCCGCTTCTGATTGCGGGTTCAGGGTGCATCGTTCGGGGTTCTTGTACCGAGTACCCCGAACCCTGTACCTTCAGGCCCTCCGCGTCCCCCCACGCCCGTGTCCCTCCTCCGCTCCCGCCTCATCACCGCCGCGCTCGTCGGCGTCGCCGTGTGGGTCGCCTTCTTTGACAGCCACAGCGTGCTGCGGCGCGTCCGGTATGCGGCCGAGCTGGACCGGATCACGGAGGAGAACGCGGCCATGGTCGAGGCCAACGACGACGTCGAGGCACGCATCGCGCGCGGGCTCGACCCCGAGACGGTCGAGCAGGTCGCGCGCGAGCAGTACGGCATGCGCCGCCCGGGCGAGACCGTCTACCGCGTCCGCACCGACGACCGCGACGACATCTGGTCCGTGGACCCCGACGCGCCGGCTCCGGCGAACTGAGGCATGGCAGACGTGACGGCCAGCGACGCGCCGCAGACGGTCGCGGTCGGCGTCGACCTCGGCGGGACCAACCTCAAGGTGGCGCTGGTCGAGCGCGGCGGCGCGATCCTCCACCGCCTCTCGGTCCCGACCGGCGCCGACGGCGGGACGGAGCGCGTGCTGGACCGCATCGCGGACGGCATCGCCCGTGTCACGTCCCGCCTGCCCGAGGGCGCGACGATCGCCGGCATCGGCATCGGTGCGCCGGGGACGGTGCTGCTGGACCGCGCGACGGTCCCGGTCCTGACCAACTTCCCCGGCTGGACGTCCCTGAACCTGCCCGAGCGCCTCGCGCCGCGCCTCACCGGGCGCGGCGTCGATCCCGCCGGACCGATCCTCGTCGACAACGACGCCAACGTCGCTGCGCTCGGCTCGGCGCACTTCGGCGCCGGAAAGCCCTTCGGGACGTTCCTCATGGTGACGCTCGGGACCGGCGTCGGCGGAGCCGTCGTCATCGACCGCCGCGTCTTCCGCGGCACGACGGGCGCGGCCGGCGAGATCGGCCACATCTCGGTCGACTACGACGGGCCGTACACCCGCGCCGGCGTCGCCGGGGCCGTCGAGGCGTACCTCGGGCAGCGCTACCTCTCGGAGCACGCGCGCGACATGCTCCGCACCCGCGAGACGAGCCTGCACGCGACGTGCGGCCCGGATCTCGCCGACCTCACGCCGCACGCGCTCTCGATGGCCGCCAACGCCGGCGACGCCGGCGCGATCGAGGTCCTCGCGTGGGCGGGCCACAAGCTCGGCTGCGCCCTCGCCTCGGCCGTCAACCTGCTCGACATCCGGACCGTCGTCGTCGGCGGCGGCGTCTCGCAGGCGGGCGACTGGCTCCTCGCCCCGGCCCGCGTTGCCCTCCACCGATCCGTCATGCCTGCCATGCGCGCCGGCCTGACCGTGGTGCAGGAGACGCGCGGCAACGACGTCGCCCTGCTCGGCGCTGCCCGTCTCGTGTTCGACGCGTGACCCAGACGGCACGAAGGCAGGCCCGTCGGCGTTGAGCCCGCTCCCCACCCCGCCCGCCGTGCTGCGCTCCGTTTCTCTCGCCGTCGTTCTGTTCCTGGCGAGCGCGGCGGCCGCACAGACGGTCGTGTTCGACGGGACGGCGGTCGACGCCGAGACGGGCGAGACGCTTCCCGGCGCGACGGCCCTCGTGGCCGGCGGCGTCGGTGGGACGACAGCGGACAGCGACGGCACGTTCCGGCTCACGCTCGGGTCGCTGCCGGCGACGGTCGTCGTGCGCTTCGTCGGCTACGCGACGTCCGGCACCGTCGTGACGCTCGCCGACGTGCGCGGCGGCGTCGTGCGGAGGACGGTCCGGCTCTCGCCCGAGCCGGCGCAGTTCGGCGAGGCCGTCGTGACGAGCGAGGCGCCGGGCGACCGGCTCTCGCGGCGCGTGCTCGCCCGCCGGCAGGCGCTCGCCGCCCGTGTCGGCGTCATCGGGACCGAGGTTTACTCGCGGCTGACGCTGCTCCGCGCCGGCCGCTTCGACGTCGGGGAGCACCCGGTGCAGCTTACCGAGACGCTGTCCAACGTGTCGTGGAACGCGCGCTCCGGGGCCCGTGAGGAGGTGGTCGCGCGCCGCCGCCGCCCGGCCGGCGGACCGTTTATCTGGGCCCCGCCCGGGCCGTTCCCGGATCTCTACCTCGACGACGTGCTCGCGCTCGACGGCCAGCGCATCCCGTCGCCGTTCGCGTCCGACGCGCTCGACAACTACGCCTTCCGCATCGGCGAGACGCGCGACGCGGCCGGCGAGCGCCGCCTCGACATCGCCGTCCTCCCGAAGCGCGGCGGGCTCGTCGCCGGTCGCATTCAGCTCGTCGACACCCTGTTCGTCGTCGCCGAGGCCGAGCTGCGGCTCGACGGCGGCCGCCCCGCCGGGGCCGACCTCTTCGACGTGACCTACCGCTGGACGTATGCGCCGGTCTACGCCGACGACGTCCTCCGCGACTCGCTCTGGCTGCCGTCCGAGTTCGTCCGCGAGGGCACGGTGACGGTCAACCTGCCCGGCTACCGCGTCCCCACGATCCGCTTCCGCCAGCAGTCCGTCCCGACGCTGGCCGTGCCGCACGCCCCGGGCGAGGCGGCAGGATTCGGACGGCGCTACGGCAGCACAGGCGCCGTCTACGGCGGCCCCGACGTCTACGCGCTCGGCCGCCGCGCCCTCCCGCTGGACTCGCTCGAGCGCGTCGTCGACACGGACGTCCGCTTCCAGCGCCTGCGCCTGAAGGAGCTGCTCGTGGCCCAAGAAGGCCTCCAGTTCGGCGGCCTGCTCGGCCTCTTCGGCGGCGGGACCCGCATCGAGGGCACGGACGAGTAGGCTGCGGGCTGCGGGCTGCGGGCTGCGGGCTGCGGGCTGCGGGCTGCGGGCTGGAAGCAACAAATCCGCATCCCGACGTCAACAGAGCCGATGGCCGACGTCAACATCGTCAACGCCGACGTCGACCGCCTCCCTCCAAACGTGTCATCCTGAGCTCGTTTCAGGATCTGCGTTTCATCGGACGTCCGAGAATGGCGAAAGACAGATCCTGAAACAAGTTCAGGATGACAATTTTTTACTGTTTCGATAGATCGGACAGAACCACTTCAGCCGAAAACTTTCAACCTTTCAACCTTCGATCTCCGTCACCAGCGCGATCTCCCGCAGGATGCCCTGGACGCGCATGCAGTCGAAGAACTCGCCGGTGAAGACGCAGTCCTTGCCTTCCGTATGGACGGTCCAGGCGTGCCGGGCGCCGTCCTCGGGCGAGCAGCCGACGGCCTTCATGAGCTGGAAGATGACGTCGTCGAAGGTGTGGACCGGGTCGTCGTAGAGGATGACGCGCCACGGCGTCTCGACGCGGTCCTTGACCGCGACCTCCTCGTCGAGCGTGGGCAGACCCGGCAGGGAGTCTGCACCGGGGTCGAACGGCAGCCGTCGGGCGTGGGCGAACATCGGCTCAGGCAGGGTGCGACGGCGCGGCGGTCGAGCCCGCGGGCGCGGGGACGATGGCGAGGATCTCGAAGTCCTCCGTGACCGGGTTGGCCAGAAGCGCCCGGCAAGCCGTCTCGGCCATCCCCTGCGCCGCAGCCGAATCGTCGGTCTCCAGCGTGAGCTCGACGAAACGGCCCGTGCGGACACCCGAGACGGCAGGCAGGTCGAGCGCGTGGAGCGCGCGGCGGACGGCCTGGCCCTGCGGGTCGAGGATCGACGGGCGCAGGGTGATACGGACGTGGGCGTGGTACATCGGTCAGGCGGCGGGGACGTCGGGGCGGGGCGGGATCTGGAGCAGCGGTTCGTCCAAATCTACCGCCGCCGGGTCGTCGGCCGGGTCCGTCGTGGCCACCTTGAAGGCCCACCGCAGCGCGCGGCCGACGCCGATGGCGAGGTAGACGACTGCGACGAAGAGCAGGCCGCGCTCCTGGAACACGCCCGCCAGCACGAGCGCCAGGAGGAAGCCGACGTAGCGCCAGCGGTACGTCCGCAGGTTCTCGCGCGACGGCTGGGGGAGCGCCGGGAACGAGACCGGCGACACCATGAGCGTCGACAGGACGACGACGAGTGTGATGAGGGCCGAGATCTGCGGGCGCGCGAGGACGGACGCCCCGAACATGCTCGGCGAGCCGAAGGTCAGGATGAACACGACGACCGTGCCGGCCTGCGCCGGGATCGGGAGGCCGCGAAACTCGGCGCTCTTCTTCTCAGGGCTCGCCTGCGTGTTGAAGTACGCCAGCCGGAGCGCGCCGAACAGGGCCGGCAGGCTCGCGAGCAGCGCGCCCCACAGCGGCCCGAGCTGGTGCAGGCCGAACTTGTAGAGCAGGAAGCTCGGCGCGACGCCGAACGAAACGACGTCGGCGAGCGAGTCCAGCTCGAGGCCGAACTCGGACGAGACGCCGGCGAGGCGCGCGAGCATGCCGTCGAGCAGGTCGAAGAAGCCGGCGAGGACGACGAGCCACGCCGCAGCCTCGAGGCGGCCGTCCGCCGTGTAGATCAGCGAGAAGAACCCGGCCAGCAGGTTCATCAGCGTGAAGAAGTTGGGCACGGCCGCCCGCGCGCGCTGCGACCGCACGACGCGGCGCTGGCTGGCGTCGAGCGGCGAGCGGCGCGCGCGCAGGAGCGGCCCGCGCCGGCGGGCGCGCACGGCCTGCGTGCGCACGGCCTGCGTCGGGGAGCGCGTGCCGTCGGGGCGGCCGGGAACGTCGGGCATGTCGGCGGGGCGTGTTGCCGCCGAACCTACGACGGGCGTCGCGTACGTTGCCATGCCCAGCCCCCGCTCCGATGCGTGCCCTCTTCCTCGCCACGCCCCTTCCCGACGACCTCGCCACCCGAGCGCGCGAGATCGTCGACGACCTCCGGTCCGACGCGCCGCGCCGCGAGCGCGCCGAGCGGGCGGCGGATGTCATCCTGGCGATGACCGAGGAGTCGCTGCGGTACCACTTCCGCGCGCCGATGGTCGAGCTGGGCGTCGGGATGCTCACGCGCAAGTCGCTCGAGGTGGCGCTGGACCTCGCCGTGCGCGGCATCCGCGGCTCGATGCGCTCGGTCCTGTCGGGCTTCGACGACGACCAGCTCGCGAAGGTGGCAGACTTCATCGAGGCGCGCCTGTACCCGGACCCGCACGGGTAATGCGGTGACGGGCCCGGCCCGCGGCCGGCTCGCTCACTCCCCGAAGCGGATCGTCCGGATGGGCTCGATGCGCGAGGCGGCACGGGCAGGCAGGTAGGCTGCGAGCGTGCACAGCGCGATGGCCGCGAGAACCGTCCACACGACGTCGAAGGCGCGGATCTCGATCGGGGCCGAGTCCAGGAAGTAGGCGTCGGCCGGGAGCGAGATAAAGTGGAAGCGCGCCTGCAACGCCCCCAGCCCGACGGCCAGCGTCGCGCCGATGAGCGCGCCGGACGTCCCGACGAGCAGGCCGAGCAGCACGAACAACCGGCGCACGGCGCGGCGGCTCGCGCCCATCGCGAGGACCGTCCCGATCTCGCGCGACTTCTCCAGCACGACCATCAGCAGCGCCCCGACGATGTTGAAGGCCGCGACGAGCACGAGGATCGAGATGACGAGCGGCACGATGGATTGCTGCAGCGCGACCCACGCGAAGAGGCCGCTGTAGACGTCGTCGATGGGGCGCGCGAGGATGGGCGCGTCCGACGATTCGGTGATGGACACGGCCGTAGCGCGCGCCTGGTCGCGGTCGTCGAGCGTGAGGTCGATGCGCGTCGTCTGGTCCGGCGCGTAGGCGAACAGGTCACGGACACTCTGGATGCCCGTGTAGGCGAAGCGC
>JBBSUZ010000201.1:0-6250 GCA_038233965.1 Rhodothermales bacterium
ATGAAGAACGAGTCCGCCGGCAACGTCATTGAGGCCATCCGGCGCGTCCTCGCCGGGCATCTCTACCTCTCGGAGCGGCTCCGCGAGCGCCTCATCCTGAGCCGGCTCACGCAAGCCCCCGCATCGGCGTCGGCCGTGGACCCGCTCACGGACCGCGAGATCGAGGTCTTCGAGCACTTCGGCCGCGGCCGGACGACGCAGGAGATCGCCGACCGACTCGGGCTCAGCCCGAAGACGGTCGAGAGCCACCGCGCCAACATCAAGAAGAAGATGGGCATCGTGCACGCGCCCGAGTTCGTCCAGCGCGCCGTGCTGTGGGTCGAGGGCACGCTGTCGAGCGGGGCGGTCGCAGATTAGGCGTCGGTTTTGGGAGACGGGTCCGCCGGCGGATCGGGGCGGCGGGGCATCCCGAGGGCGCCGACGAGCAGCGTGATGCACGCGAGCGTCGAGAGCACGAGCAGCCACGGCAGGGCCGTGCGCAGGCCGTGCGGGAGCCGGATGCCGGCGAGGACGTCGAGCAGGACGAGCGCGAGCGCGGCGGCGAACGCGATGCCGGACACGCGCAGCGCGAGGCGGAGGCCGGGGCCGAAGTCGGCGGTTTCGAGCGAGCGCTTGGGCGGGGCGGGGAGAGGCGGTTCCATCGGGGCGAGGCGTGGGCAGGAGCGGAGACGACGCCCGGGCGTCATCCGATCCGGCTACCTTGGACGTCCCCCGATCCAGACGCGACGTGCCCATCCTTGCAGTCCTCCTGTCCGCCTTGCTCGCCGCCGCACCGACGTCGCTGTCGGCGGGCGCGCCGGCGTCCGGTCCGCCGTCGCCCATCCCGGCGCAGAGCCGGCAGCTGTTGACGGTCACCACGGACGCGTGGAGCGCGACGTCGGGACGTCTCCAGCGCTACGAGCGCGTGGGCCGGACGTGGCGACCGGTCGGTGGGGCGGTGCCGGTCCGCGTCGGGCGTTCGGGCATGGGGTGGGGGCTCGGGCTGCACCCGTCGAGCGTCGCACGCCGCGACGAGCCCGGCAAGCGCGAGGGCGACGGCCGAGCGCCCGCCGGCGTCTTCCGCCTCTCCGCTGCCTTCGGCTACGCCGCGAGCGAGCCGACCGGCCTCCCGTACATCCCGACTGACGCCGACGTCGAGTGCGTCGACGACGCGACCTCGCCGGCGTACAACACGGTGATCCACCGGACGCCGGCGTCGACGTGGGGTAGCCACGAGGAGATGCGTCTCGACGCCCACATCTACCGAATCGGCGTCGTCGTCGCGCACAACGGGACGGGCGTCGACGCGGGCCTCGTGCCCGGGCTGCGCGGGCAGCCGATGCAGCGCGGCGCGGGCTCGTGCATCTTCCTCCACGTCTGGCGAACGCCCGAGACCGCGACGTCCGGCTGCACGTCCATGCCCGACGCCGCGCTTCAGGGCGTCCTCGCGTGGCTCGACGCCTCGGCCAGCCCCGTCCTCGTCCAACTCCCGCGCGACGTCTACGGCCGCCTCGCGCGCCCGTGGGGCCTGCCCTGATCTGCATCTCGAACGTGCTCAGAGCGTACCTCTGAGCCAACCTGCCTCCCGCTCCGATGATCGACCAGCTCGACGTGTTCGACCCCGTCACCGTGGCCCGCACCGGCTTCGTCCGTGAGGACGTCGACCCGACGCTCGACCTCTTCGAGGAGATCGAGCGCCTGAAGCGCGAGCACAATGCGGTCGTGCTCGCGCACTACTACCAGGAGCCCGACATCCAGGACATCGCCGACGTCATCGGCGACTCGCTCGGCCTGGCGCGAGAAGCGGCTAAGACCGACGCCGACGTCATCGTCTTCGCCGGCGTCCACTTCATGGCGGAGACGGCCAAAATCCTGAACCCGTCCAAGACCGTCCTGCTGCCAGACCTCAACGCCGGCTGCTCGCTCGCCGACTCGTGCCCGCCGGACGCCTTCGCCGCCTTCCGCGCCGAGCACCCGGACCACATCGTCATCAGCTACATCAACTGCTCGGCCGCGATCAAGGCGCAGACGGACATCATCTGCACGAGCTCGAACGCCGAGCACATCGTCCGCCAGATCCCCGAGGACCAGCCGATCATCTTCGCGCCGGACCGCAACCTCGGCCGCTGGCTCAACGAGCAGACGGGCCGCGACATGCTGCTGTGGAACGGCTCCTGCATCGTCCACGAGATCTTTTCGGACCAGAAGCTCGTCCGCCTCAAGATCCGCCACCCCGGCGCGCCCGTCCTCGCGCACCCCGAGTGCGAGGAGGCCGTCCTGCGCCACGCGGATTTTATCGGCAGCACGGCCGCCATCCGGCGCTTCGCCAAGGAGAACCCGGCCACCGAGTTCATCGTCGCGACCGAGTCCGGCATCCTGCACGCGATGCAGCAGGACAGCCCCGGCAAGACGTTCATCCCGGCCCCGCCGGACAACGGCTGCGCCTGCAACGACTGCCCGCACATGAAGCTCAACACGCTCGAGAAGCTCTACCTCTGCCTCAAGCACCAGACGCCCGAGCTCGTCATGGACGAGGCGCTGCGCGTCGCCGCCCTCCGGCCCATCGAGCGGATGCTCGAGATGAGCGAGGGCGTCAAGTAGACCCGATCTGGGGCTGCCGGTGTGGGTCGGCGGCCCCGCTCAGCGCAGCAGGAAGTCGACGACGACGAGGCCGAAGACGGCCGGGATGTACGCGATCGAGGCCAGCAGCAGGCGGCGCGCGCGCGTGTCGTCGGGCTCCGAGAAGAATGAGAAGGCGGGCAGCGTGAACGCGACGCCGAGCACGCCCATGCCCGCGAGGTAGAGCGGGCCAGCCTTGCCGAGCGCGGCCGGCACGACGCCCGCGACGAGCAGCATCAGCGTCGAGACGAGCACGATCCAGGCGAGCGCCCGCTCGCCGCCGCGGCCGGTCGGGAGCATGCGGTAGCCGGCGGTGCGATAGTCCTCGCGGTACATCCACGCGAGGGCGAAAAAGTGCGGCAGCTGCCACAGGAAGAGGACGGCGAAGAGCGCCCACCCTATCGCGTCCGCCCGGCCCGACGCCGCAGCCGCCCCGCCGAGCGCGGGCAGCGCGCCGGGGACGGCGCCGACGAGCGTGTTCCAGACCGAGACGCGCTTCATCGGCGTGTACACGGCGACGTACAGCACGACCGTCAGGACGGCGAGGCTGGTCGTGACGAGGTTCGTCGTCTGGATCAGGACGCCCGCGCCGAGCGCGGCGCAGGTGATGCCGTAGATGGTCGCGGCGAGGGCGCTGACGCGGCCAGCCGGGATCGGGCGCGCGGCCGTCCGCGCCATGCGGGCGTCGTGCTCGCGCTCGAGCGCGTGGTTGAGCGCCGCGCCGCCGCCGGCCGAGAGGCCGGTGCCGAGCATCAGCCCGAGCAGCGTCACCCAGTCGATCGGGCCGCTCGCGGCGAGGACGTAGCCGGCGGCTGCCATGACGACGACGAACGTCGTGATGCCCGGTTTGAGCAGCTCCTTGAAGTCCGCAAACGTCGTGCGCAGGGCCTCCGTCCGGGGCGAGGCCTCGGCAGAGACGGACGAAACGGCGGTCGCGACAGAGGTTCTCATCAGCGGGGTGGCAGACAGGGAAATGAACGTCCGACGGGCAGCATGTTTCGTCAATAAGCAGCGGAAAGGTGGCAGGCCACCGGCAGTGCTCTGCGACCGAAATCCCGTAGGGGCACAGCTCGCTGTGCCCGCCTGCCCGAATGGCACCACGCCCGTCGTGAATCACACGCGTCGTGAATCACACGCGTCGTGAATCACACGCGTCGTGAATCACACGCGTCGTGAATCACACGCGTCGTGAATCACACGCGTTGGGACCGTCCGCATCGGGACCGTCCAGACCGGACGACGCCGGCATTCCGGGGCGCGGGCACAGCGAGCTGTGCCCCTACGATATTGCGGTCCCCTCATGCCTTACCCTCCATGCCCCTTCTCGCAACCGTCTCCGGCATCCGCGGCGTCTTCGGCGACGGCCTCGACCCGGCCGTGCTCGTCCGCTACGCCGCCGCCTTCGGGGCGTGGCTCTCGCGCCAGACCGAGGCCCGCCCGCGCGTCGTCGTCGGCCGCGACGGGCGCGTCACCGGCGACGTCTGCGCGCGCATCGTCACCGCGACGCTCCAGGCGGCGGGCTGCGACGTCATCGACGGCGGCCTCGCGACGACGCCGACGGTCGCGATGGGCGTCCTGAAGCACCGTGCCGACGGCGCCGTCATCCTCTCTGCGAGCCACAACCCGGCGCAGTGGAACGCGCTCAAGCTGCTCGACCGCCGTGGCGAGTTTCTCGGTCCGGACGAGGGCGCCGAGGTCCTCGCGCTCGCCGAGGAGGGCGTCGCGGGCCAGACCGTCGGCTACGAGGCGCTCGGGACGGTCGCCACGGACGACCTGCTGCCGTACCACATCGAGCACATCCTCGCGCTCCCGTTCATCGACGCCGACGCCATCGCCGCCCGCGACTTCTCGGTCGTCGTGGACGCCGTCAACTCCGTCGGCGCCTTCGCCATCCCCGAGATGCTGCGCGCGCTCGGCGTGACGCGCGTCGAGACCCTCAACGCCGAGGTGACGGGCCACTTCGCGCACGATCCCGAGCCGCTGCCCGCCAACATCGGCCAGATACTGGAGCGCGTGAAGGAGAGCGGCGCGGACCTCGGCATCGTGGTCGACCCGGACGTCGACCGGCTCGCGTTCGTCGAGGACGGCGGGCGCTTCCTCGGCGAGGAGCTGACGCAGGTCGTCGCGGCGGACTTCATCCTCGGCAAGACGGCCGGGCCGGTCGCGACCAACCTGTCGTCGTCCCGGCTCATCGAGGACGTCGCGGCGCGGCACGGGCAGACGGTCGAGCGGTCGGCCGTCGGCGAGATCCACGTCGTGCGCGCGATGCAGCGCGTCGGGGCCGTCATCGGCGGCGAGGGCAACGGCGGCGTCATCGTGCCGGGCCTGCACTACGGCCGCGACGCGCTCGTCGGCGTGGCGATCGTGCTCCAGCACCTCGCCGAGACCGGGCAGTCGCTGAGCGAGGTCCGCGCCGGCCTGCCCGTCTATTCGATCGCGAAGCACAAGGTCCAGCTGGTGGACGGGATGGACGCCCGCGCCCTCCTCGATGCCTACGCGGCGACGGCGCAGGCGCAGTCCGGCGCGCGCGTCTCGACCGTCGACGGCGTCAAGGTGGACACCGAGGCGGGCTGGGTGCACGTCCGCGCGTCGAACACCGAGCCCATTCTGCGCATCTACACCGAGGCCGCGACGCCCGAGGCGGCCGACGCGCTCGCGCGGCAGGCCGAGGCGGACCTGCTCGGGACGGCCCCGCACGACGCATGAGCGCCGTCCTCGCCGTGATCGCGTGCCTCGCGGGCGCCCTCGCGGCCCCCGCTGCGGGCTGGGACCTCACCAACCGCCTGCTGCGCCTCCGCCCCGGCCTCGGCCGGCAGGTCCTGATCTCCGTCGCCGAGGCGTTCGTCGGGATGGGCACGGGCGCGCTCGGGTTCGTCCTCGCGACGTGGCTCGCGCCCGAGCACACGGCCGGCATCGTCGCCGCGGCCGTGGCGGGCGTCGGCATCGGCATCCGCCGCCAGATCATGTCGCTCCGGCGCACGCGCGAGCGGCTCACCGACCCCGCCGAGGTGCCCGTGATGGACGCCCTGCGGCGCGTCGTCGGCTTCGGCGCGGCGTCGCGGCTCGTCGGCGTCGTCGCCGTCCTGATCGGCATCCTCGTCGCCTTCTACGGCCCGCAATGACCCGCCTGCTCCCGGTCCTTCTCGTCCTTACGCTCGCCGGCTGCGGACCGCGTCCTCTGGCCGTCCCGGACGCTCCGCCGCCGACCGTCGTCTACCGCGCCGAGGCGTCGTTCGTCGCCCTCGGCGCGGTCGACGCCGTGCTCAACGCGATCGCCATCGACCTGAGCACGAAGGACTGCCTCGACATGCGGCGCGCGCGCGACTCGACGGGCGCCGGCACGCTCGTGCTCACCGATCCGTGTCCGGGCCGCCGCAACCAGGCCGTCGTGCGCGTCGTGGACGTGGGCGACGGGACGGCCCGCGGCACGGTGACGGCGTTCTACTCGAGCGCGTCGGTGGACCGCTCGCTCGCGATGATGCCCGCGGCGGCGCTGTACCGGCAGGAGGTGCCCGTGTTCGTCGTGCCCGTCCCCGAGCCCGGTCGCGCGTCGTGCTCGACCGTCGATGCGTGGCGCGCCACGCGCGGCGCGGCGCCCCGCCCGGCGCCGCGTCCGCGCGGCACCACCCGGGGCGAGGGGGCGCCGGTCGGC
>JBBSUZ010000202.1:0-6188 GCA_038233965.1 Rhodothermales bacterium
CGATGTGCGAGCACCACATGCTGCCCTTCTTCGGCAAGGCGCACGTCGCCTACATCCCGAACGGCCACATCGTCGGCTTGAGCAAGATCCCCCGCGTCGTGGACGTGTTCGCGCGGCGCCTGCAGGTCCAGGAGCGGATGACGATCCAGCTCCGCGACGCGATCGAGCGCGTGCTGCAGCCCGAGGGCGTCGCGGTCGTCGTCGAGGCGCAGCACCTGTGCATGATGATGCGCGGCGCCGAAAAGCAGAACTCGCATACGACGACGAGCGCGATGAGCGGCGTCTTCTTGAACAACGACAACACGCGCGCTGAGTTCATGCGGCTTATCCGGGGATAGTGGACTGGACTGGATGGAGCCGCCTCGCGAAGTCCAAGACACGCATGATTCGTCCACCCCTTCTCATCCATCAGAAGATGTCGTCCTCAGCCTGCGAAGGACCTCGGCGCCAACCGTAAAGTCATTCGGGGAGGTCGCCCATGAGACCCTCCGCTTCGCTCCGGATGACGCATAACGGGACCGAGACAGAGTCCGCCGTCCGCATCGCCGCGTTCGACTCACACCGCATTCCAATGACCGTCCTCATCACCGGCGCGAGCCAAGGGCTCGGCGCGGCTATCGCCAGCGCCTTCGCCGCGGAGTACGGCCGGACGGCGCGGCTCGCGCTCGTCGCGCGCTCCGCGGACGGACTCGGCCACGTCGCCGCGGAGTGCCGGCAGCGCTCGGCCACCGCTGAGGCCTTCCCGTGCGACGTCACGGTCGATGCGGACGTCGAGGCCATGGCCCAGGCGGTCGTCGAGCGGTTCGGCGTGCCGGACGTGCTCGTCAACAACGCGGGCCGCTTCGCGCCGGGCGGCCTCGCCGAGACGACACCGGACGCATTCCGCGACATGGTCGGCGTCAACCTCACGAGCGCCTTTCTCGTCACGCGGGCGTTCCTGCCGGCGATGGTCGCGCGCGGGTCCGGGCGCGTGCTCATGATGGGCTCCGTTGCCTCCGTTCGCGGCTATCCCGGCGGCGTCGCGTACGGCGCGGCGAAGCACGGCCTGCTCGGGCTCGCGCGGTCGATCCGCGCGGAGACGGTCGGCTCGGGCGTCGGCGTGACGACGCTGCTGCCGGGCGCGACGCGGACGCCGTCGTGGGACGGCTCGGGCATCCCGGACGAGCGCTTCATGCCTGCCGAGGACATCGCGCGCATCGCCGTCGAGATCGCCGGCCTCTCGGGCCGGACGGTCGTCGAGGAAGTCCTCCTCCGCCCCGACGCCGGCGACCTGTGAGGGCGTCTCGGTGACGGCGGCCGATCGGTGCGCCGCCTCTCGCCGGACCGTCTGAGGTGACCGACGCGCGGCCATTCGGGTCCGGAGCACACGCCGGGACCCCAGCGGCGCGCGGCGCGTCGCACGAGGCCTTTCCCCCTCGCTCCTCATGGACGTTCAGCACGACGCCGCCGCCCGGCACTTCACCCTCGACACCGACGCCGGCCCGGCGACGCTCACCTACGAGATGGACGCAGACGGCCGGGCCGTCTTCTCGCACACGATCGTGCCCGAGGCCGCCGAGGGCGAGGGCGTCGGGTCCCGGCTCGTTCGCGGCGCGCTCGCCGAGGCCCGCGAGCAGGGCTGGACGGTCGTCCCGCAGTGCCCGTTCGTCGCGGCCTACCTCGAGCGCCACCCGGACGAGGCCGACGGGCTCGTCTAGCGCGGCCCGAGCCCGCCCTCAGAAACGGAAGCGGGTGCCGAACGAGACCTCGCGCACGCGGCCGAACGTGACCGACGACGCCTGAAGCTGGTAGGCGACGATGCCCGGGAAGTCGTCCGCGTCGAGCCGGATGGCCGGTGTGGCGAGGCCCGGCAGCGTGCGCGTCGTCACTCGGACGAAGTAGGACGTCAGGCGCGGCGTGACGAGTTCGGCCGTCGTCTGCACGAACGTCTGCACCGTCCGCTCCTCGACCATGAAGGCGGCCGTCTGCCGGTTGCTCTCGAACGTGTCGCCAGTGACGCTGATCGTCGTCGCCTCGCGGCCGGCTCCGAGGGACAGGTCGACGCCGAAGCCGCGCACGCGCGGGCTCGGCGCGACCAGTTCGGCGTAAACGCGCGTGCCCGACGGCCGCGCCACCGCGACGATCCCGAGGGCTCCGTCCGGCACGCGGACCTTGTTTCGGGTCACGGTCACGCCGGCGCGGACGAACGGGATCGGCCGCACGGCGATGTCGACGCTCGCCTCGGGCGTCGC
This sequence comes from Rhodothermales bacterium, assembly GCA_038233965.1. Lineage (GTDB taxonomy): Bacteria > Bacteroidota > Rhodothermia > Rhodothermales > Rubricoccaceae > DASVSE01. Next base: position 2,232 of record JBBSUZ010000202.1, read on the forward strand.
GTCGCCGCGAGGATGTCCGTCGTCTGCGTGAGCGGCCGCCGGTTCACGATGGTGTCCGTGTAGCTGCCGGACGGGGCGGCGGTGGCCGAGCCGGAGCCGAGCGCGACGTTGACCCAGCCGTACGCCCGCCGCCACCGCTCGACCCGCCCGCGCCGCCGCGCGACGGTCGTGGCAAACTGCGCGGGCGGGGCGTCCGTCGGGCGGTAGTCCAGCGGGAGGCGCAGGCGGAAGGCGGCGCGCTCGCGCAGCGCCTCGAGGCGGGCCGGGTACGGGCCCGGCGACGGCGGGCGCGGGTACAGCTCGTCGGCGATGGTGACGCCGGCCGCGACGCTGCCGGTGAAGACGGCGACCGAGCGGAAGCCGCCGTCGAACGCGATGAGGTCGGCCGAGGCGGCGGCGAGCCCGACGAGCCCGCCGATGACGAGTGCGGACTTGCGGTAGCGCTCGAGCCCGAGCGGCCGGAACTCGACCTCCTCGACGTCGGCCGGGCGCAGGCGCAGCACGGGCGTGCGGTCCCAGCGGTAGAGCTCGCCGGCCGGCGCGAGCGTCAGCAGGCTGTCGGTCGCGGTGAGCACGACGCCCCCGACGGCCCCGCGCCCGTCGCGCAGCCGCGCCCGGACCTGCGTCCGCGGGTTGACGTAGAGCACGGGCGTCGCGGGGTCGAGGCGGCGGACGGCGCCGGCGCCGGCGGCGACCTGCCACGACGGGTTGAGGCGCGCCTCGGGGCTCTGCTCGAACGTCTCGGTGAACCGGCTCAGCGCCAGCGCCGCGGCGGCGTCGAGCGCCAGCGTCGTGTCGGGCGCACCGGCGCGGTGGACCACGACGTCGACGCCGGCGGCCGTCTGCTCGAGCGTCGCGGACGCGAACGCCGCGGCGACGGTGGGGAAGAGGCCGAAGTAGTCGCGCTCGGCGCGCGTGATCTCAGAGCCGAGCCGTGGCCCGAGCGGGGTCTGCGCCGACGCGGCAGAGGGGAGGGACATCAGAACGAGTCCGACGAGAACAAGGCGCATTCAGAAACGCAGGAAAGGAACGCGCCTAATCTATCAATCGCTCAGCCGCCGGGCGGGGCCGTCGGGTCGGGCGGGTTGCCGCGGAGCGCGTAGCCCTGCACGAGCCGCCCCGCGAGCCGGTAGCGCCGCGCGCCGAGCACGAACAGCGCGAGACCGGCCACCGCGAGCGCGAGCGCGGACCACCGCGACGCGGGCGTCGCGAAAAGCTGGAACAGCGTCAGCGCCCCGGCGAGGCATGCGAAGCCGGTGCGGACGTACGAGAGCACGGTCCGCTCGTTGGCCAGCTTCGTCCGCTCGATGGCGAGCAGGTCGCGGAGGATGAGGCGGTCCATGGCCGCCTCGACGTCGGCGAGGTGCGCGGCCTCGGCGCGGCGGGCTGCAGCGAGGTGCCCCGCGCGACGGCGCGCGCGGAGGCGGGCCGCGCGGATCATGCCGCCGCCGGCCCGGCCGGCTCGGCGAGGGCGAACGGCGCGAGCGCGTCCTGCGTCGAGTGGGCGTCGGGGAACCAGAGGAGCAGGCGCCGGACGACGTCGTCGAGGAGGGCATCCGGGCACGACGCACCCGCCGTGAGCAGCACCTCGACCGGGCCGTCCTTGGAGACGGGCAGCCAGTCCCCGGACGTCCGCGCGCCGCGCGTGCGCCAGTCGACGTGGTGGATCTCGCGCGGGCTCGTGAGGTCGTCTGCGGACTCGATGAAGTAGGTCGGCAGGCCGGCGTGCTCGCACAACTCGACGAGGTGCGACGTGTTGGACGAGTTCGAGCCGCCGACGACGAGCGCGAGGTCGGCGCCGACCGAGAGGCCCTCCTCGATGAGCGCGAGCGTGGCGTCCTGGTTCTCCTTGGTCGCGTAGCAGAGCGTGTCCGACGTGTCCGCAAAGGCGTCGTCCTGTCCGTCGCGGGCGAGGGCGGCCTGCCGGAGGCGCTCAGCGATGGCTGCGGTCTCGCTCGCCAGCATCGTCGTCTGGTTGACGACGCCGAAGCGGGCGAGGTCGCGCGCGGGGTCGAACCCGGGCGTCGTGCGGCCCTCGAAGCGGGCGTGGAAGAAGGCGGCGTCGCGGCGGCCCTCGACGACGGCCGCGAGCGCCTCGGCGTCGGCCATGTCGCGCACGACGACGACCGGCGCGTCGGCCGCGGCGCGGCTGAACGTGGCGCGCGTCTCCTCGTGGTCGCGCTTGCCGTGCACGACGACGGTGTAGTTCTTCTGGCCGATGTGGGCCGACTTCTTCCACACGCGCACGACGAACGGGCACGTCGTGTCGTAGGCCTCGACGTCGACGCCGCGCTCGGCGAGGGCGGCCATGATCTCGGTCGTGGTGCCGAAGGCGGGAATGATGACGAGGTCGTCCGGCCCGAGCGTGCTGAACGGGACGAGCGTCTCGCCGGTCGTCGTCCGCAGGAAGCGGACGCCGCGCTGCATCAGGTCCGCGTTGACGTGCGGGTTGTGGATCATCTCCGAGAGGAGGAAGATCCGGCCCTGGGCGGCCTTGTCGGGGTGCTCGTCGAGGGCGCGGTACGCGATCTCGATGGCGTTCTCGACGCCGAAGCAGAAGCCGAAGTGACGCGCGAGGCGCACGCGCAGCGGCCCGAAGTCGAGCACGGACGGCGTGAGGTCGCGCTTGCGCGGGTCGGCCGCGCGGCGGGCGTCCTTGACGCGCGACACCACGGGGCTGCGGTAGAGGTCCGGGACGGCGAACTGGCGGGCCATGGGCGGAGCCGGGGAGAGCGGGGCCGTGGGAAGAAACGGCGGAGGGCAGAGACAACGGCGTGCCCCAACATCGGTCCGAAACGGGCTATATGTGCGCGTAGTTGCCTGAAAAGGGCGCGAACGCGCTGCGTGCCGCCCGCCCGCACGTTACGGTTCTGGTTCCGGCGGGCCGGTATGGACCCACGGGGCACTCTCACCGTTTATGTTTGCACCGTCGGCGCTCCTGCCACGATCCCCAACCTCTCCCATCACTATGCGTCTCGCTACGCTCCGCACCGCCGCCATCGGCGCTGCTCTCTTCATCGCCCCGGCTGCGCTCGCGCAGACGGCGCAGCCGCTCCCGTACTCGCAGAACTGGACCGGCGCCTCGTTCCCCGCCGCGGGCGACTGGTCCGGCGTGCCGGGCATGATTGGCTACCTCGGCAACGACTCGGGCACGGGCACGCCCTCGACGGCTCCCGTCCTGGACCCGCAGCTCGTCGTCGCCGACCTCTCGGCCACGACCGTCGGCATCCTGCTCACGCCGGCGACGCCGGCGACGGCGACGTCGGGCGGCCTGTACTACTTCGGCGCGCTCGCCGACCCGGTCGTCGCGTTCCAGGGCTCGGGCACGGCCGACGCGCCGGCGCTCCAGCTCCGCGTCGTCACGACGGGCCTCGGCAGCATCCGCGTGAAGTACAACCTCCGCGACGTCGACGACGCCGTCGATGACGCCATCCAGCCGGTCGCGCTCCAGTTCCGCGCCGGCACCACGGGCGACTTCACCAACGTCGCGGCCGCCTACGTCCCCGACGCCTCGACGGGCCCGAGCCTTGCCACGAAGGTCACCCCGGTCGACGTGACGCTGCCGGCCGCGGCCAACAACGTCGCCTCGCTCGACATCCGCTGGATCACCGGCAACGCCATCGGCTCGGACGAGCTCATCGGCATCGACGACATCATGGTCACGGGCACGCCGACGACGGCCGCTGGTGAGACGCCGAACGGTGCGCTCACGATGATCGTCGCCAACCCGGTCCGCGGCAACGCCCAGGTCCGCTTCTCGACCGAGACGGCCCAGGACGTGCGCCTCGCCGTCTACGACGTCCTCGGCCGCCAGGTCGCGACGCTCGCCAACGGCGTCGTCTCGGGCGCGCAGACCGCGACGCTCAACACGGCGGCCCTCGCGCCGGGCGTCTACGTGCTGCGCCTCACGGCCGGCGCCGACGTGCTGACGCAGACCGTCACGGTCGTCCGCTAAGC
>JBBSUZ010000203.1:0-6150 GCA_038233965.1 Rhodothermales bacterium
CGAGGCGGTCGAAGGCCGCGAGGTCGCCGTAGAGCGGGTCGACGCCGCAGTAGTCCGCGACGTCGTAGCCGCCGTCGTCGCCGGGCGACGGGTAGAACGGGCTGATCCAGACGGCGTCGACGCCGAGGTCTGCGAGGTACGGCAGGCGGGCGGTGATGCCGTCGAGGTCGCCCGAGCCGTCGCCGTCCGAGTCCTGGAAGGAGCGCGGGTAGACCTGGTAGAGGACGCCCGACTGCCACCACGGGCGAGCGCCCGCGGAGCGCTCGCGCGTCACCGGACGACCAGGATGCGCCGCACCTCCGTTCCCGCGTCGCTCGAGAGGCGGACGAGGTAGACGCCCGCGGCGAGCGCGTCCGTGGCCTCCCACGTCAGCACGCTCGTGCCCGCCGGCAGCGGCCCGTCGTGGAGCGTCGCCACGGTCCGGCCGAGCGCGTCGACGACGGTCACCGTCGCGGCGCCGTCGCGGGCGAGGCGCAGCGGGACCGTCACGCGGCCGCGCGCCGGGTTCGGGAACGGCTGCCCGAGGCCGAGCGCCGCCTCCGGCCCCTCCTCCCCCGCCGTCGTGCCGGTGTACAGCGCCATCACGTCGGCCGCGCTGAGGGCGACGTTGTAGACGCGGGCGTCGTCGATGAGGCCGGGGAAGTTGTAGTCCGAGTCGCTGGGGAGCCGCTGCCCGAGCAGGATGGGCAGATCCGTCGTACGGATCGTGCCTGTGAGCGGCGTCTCCGAGACGCGGCTGCCGTTGACGTAGAGCGCCAGCCGCGCGCCGTCGTAGGTCGCGACGAGGTGCGTGTACGTGTTGGCCGCGACGGGCGCCGGCGCGTCGAGGTCGGCGATGCGCGCGGTCGTGTTGACGGTCCACCGCGGCACGCCGGCGGGCGTGAGCGACAGCTTCCAGCGGTTCTCGTACGAGCCGTGCGAGGCGACGAACATCTCGCGCGCGGGCAGCGCGCTCGGCGCGATCCAGACGCTGACCGAGACGGCGGCCGTGGACGCAAGCGAGACCGAGGACGGGATGGTCACGACGTCGTCGACGCCGTCGAAGCTCCGCGCGTGGCCGGGCTGGCCGTCGCGGCCGGGGCCGGCGACGCCACCGCTAACGGTGCCGTTGTTGGCGAACGGCGTCGCGTCCACCGCCCCGCCGTTCAGCGACAGGTCGAGGACGAGGCGGCCGACGACGACGGTCGTCTGGCCCGTCACCGCCGCACCGGACGGGTCAGAGGCGGTGCAGCTAACGGTCACGACCTGCGCCACCTGAGGTGCGGTGAGCGTTGCGATCGAGCCCTGCGGCGGGATGCTGCCGGCGGAGGTCGTCCACGAGTAGCTCAGTACGTCGCCGTCCGGGTCGGCTGCCGAGCACGTCAGCGTCGTCGTCCCGCCGACGTCGGTCGTCGGTGGCGAGGCCCCGACCTGGACGCCCGACGGCGCCTGGTTCTGGACGACGCGCAGGCGGATCGTGTCGGCCCCGGTCCGGGTGCCGTCGTTCGCGGTGCACGTGATGTCGGCGTCGCCGATGTCCGGCGAGGACCACGTGGCGGTGCGGCCGCTCGGGACGAGATCGCCGCGCGAGGCGCTCCACGTGACCGTGGGGCTGGCCGTCTCGCGGTCGTCGGGCGTGCAGTAGAGCGCGGTGCTCTCCGAGCGCGCGAGCGTCGTGTCGCTCGCGACGAGGGCGCGGACGCGCGGCGGGCGGTTGCCGCCGGTGCCGTCGTCGTAGTCGATGACGACACCGTTGACCGAGCGCCGGCCGTCGACCGATGTCTCGGTTCCGCCGGCCGTCGGAAAGACGAGCACGCGGGCGGCGTCGGGCGGGATGCTGACGGCCGGGCGGCCCGAGACGCCGCGTGCGAGGAAGGCGTTGGCAGCCGCGTCGTAGACGTCGTACGTCCCGAACGAGAGTGGGACCGTCACGGTCTGCTCGGTCGGGTACGGATTGTAGACGAGGAACGACTGGTACGACGGCGTGCGGTAGACGTCGGTTTTGCGGAGGTCGAGGCGGAGGATGCCGCGGACCTCGGTCGAGTCCACGACGGCCGCGAGGTAGCCCACGCTGGACGAGCCGTAGAGGCCGAGGTTGGTCGGGGCGAAGTCGTCGCCGGTCGCGTAGGGGCTGCGCGGCGTGCCCGTCTCGTCCGTGTCGGTCCCGCGAAGCGCCTCGTAGCCGACGAGCCCGCGCGGGTCGTTGGGGAAGGCCCACCACTCGCCGTCCTGGTTCGTGGCCGGCAGCTCGGTCGAGTAGAAGAGGCGCGAGGCGCTGGCGAGGTTGACCATCCAGCGGCCGATGGCGCGCGCGAAGCGGTCGTCGTAGCGGGCGACGGGCACGAGCGCGGCCGCCTGCTGGAAGCCGTTGAGCGCGAACGCGTAGCCGTTACCGTCGACCTCGCCGACGAGCCCGTCGAGCGTGCGGCCGCCGCGCGTGATGCCGGCAATCGTGCCCCAGCCCCGGATCGAGCCGCGCGTAAAGGACCATCCGAGCATCTTGCCGACGTCGAAGTTGGACCCGACCTCGGCGTTCATGCGGGCCGCGGCGAGCGTGCCGTAGGGCAGCTGGAGCTCGTAGGACGGGTTGTTGACCTGCGCGGAGAGCGCCCCGAGCGACTGCTCCGCGGCGATGCGGTAGCGCTGCTCGCACGCGCCCTGGGCGCACGACTCGCGGAAGGCGCTGTAGAGGAGCCACCCGATGGCCCCGGCCGCCTCGGGCTCGTTGGCGCTGCCCGAGACGAGCGGCTGCTGGGTCGAGAGCGAGAAGGCGCGGTAGTTGATGTTCGGCAGCGCCCATGGCGTCGTGCGCCCGCCGAGCGCGCCGACGGCCCGCGACCACTGGTCCGCGACGCTGCGGAACTGCGCGTCGTGGTTGGGAACGCCCGCGTACTGCGCGCGCAGCTGGTAGAAAAAGATGTTGGGCATGGTGTCGTACCACCAGTCGCTGCCCGAGCGTGACTGCGGCCCGTTGAGGTAGACGTTCTCGGCCGGGCGGCGGTTGAACCACTCCTGCGAGCGCAGCACCCAGTCGGTCCCGAACTGCGTGCGCTTGTTGGCGCCGGCCCACGTCGCGCCGACGAGCGCGGCCAGGCCGTTGATGGACTCGCCCGGGATTTCGTTGCCCGAGCCGACATACGACTCGATGCCGAAGCCGCCCTGGCCGGGGTAGTTGACCGTGCCCGCGTACGTCCGCGCGAGCGGGAAGTAGGCCGTCCCCGTCCGCGACTCGTCGAACACGAGCGAGTCGTAGCCGGCCGCGACGCGGTCCCAGTCGCGCAGCTTGTAGTCGGCGGGCATCGCCGGCATGGCGTCGATGCGCGGGATGGCGACCTGCTGCGCCCGCGCCGGCGCGGCGAGGGCGGCGAGGACGAGGGCGGCGAGCGGGACGAAGCGGACGAGGCGCATAGGATCAGGCAGAAACGGAAGCAGAGCCGACGGCGACGGACTCGAGGTGGGCCACGAGGTCGGCGAGGACGAAGCGCGCGCCGAAGATGCGGCTGTCGGCCCCGGCATAGGGCACCACGAGGTACTCACCGTCGATGTAGTTGGCGCACGCGAATACGACGTTGTCGACGCCCAGGGCGGCGTCGCCGCGGCGCTCGGCGTCGCCCTCGGGCACGAGGACCGGCTCTGCCCGTGCGACGACCGGGTCGAGGCCCGTCAGGATGCGCGCGGGCTCGACGAGCGCGGCCGACAGGTTGTAGAGCCGGCGGCCCTCGAACGAGAAATGGCCCTGGTGGTAGAGCGAGAGGAAGCGGCCGTCGCCGAGCGCCACGGGCGGGCCCGCGGCCCCGACCCACGACAGCGCCTGTTCGCGAAACCGGTACGACGCCATCGCGAGCCCGTGCGACGCCCACGGGCCGTCCGGCAGCGCGGCCGAGGCGAGGTGCATCGCCATCGGGTGCGGGCCCTCCATCGGGCGGTGCCAGAGCCACCAGCGCCCGTCGGCGGGCTCGGGGAAGAGCGCCCCGTTCTTGTCACCGAAGCGGTTCACGTCGCCCTCGATCGGCCCGTGGAGCGTCCAGTCCACGAAGTCCTGCGTCGTCGCGAGGCAGAGCTGGACGCGGCCCGCCGCGCCGTGGGCGAGCGGCGCGCCGTCGCCGGCGTTTCCGGTGTCGGACGTGTAGCCGGTGTAGTGCAGGTAATACGTGTCGCCCACCTTCGTGCAGCGCGCGTCCTCGACGCCCAGGTCGTGGAAGATGGCGTCGGGCGCGATCGTCGGGACGGGCGAGCGCCAGACGAGGTCGAGGCCGGGCGTGAACACGGCGAGGCCGAGGCTGGACGAGAAGTGGCGGCCGGCGGGCGTCTCGCGGGCGTGGCCCGTGCCCTGCGCGCGGTAGAGCATCACGCACGCGCCCGCGCCGAGGCGCTCGCGCTGCGCGGCGTCGAGGCCCCACGCGTCCGCCATCCGGTCGAGGTCCGCGCCCGGCTCGACGCGCACGGCGGCCGGGTTCAGCACGACGCCCGACTCCCAGTCGTGGTCCGCGACGGGCTCGAGGATCGGCGTGCCGCCGTGGAGACGCTCGGCCAGGACGGGCGACGCGCCGAGCGTGCGGCGTTTGTCGCGGTGGCCGGCGAAGTCGAAGGTGACAGGCGGGACGAGCGCGGGCGTCTTGGCCTCCTCGCGGAGCAGGTCGAGGACGTCCGCGAGCGGCGCGTGGGCGTGGCCGATGGCGCTGTCGGCGGCGCCGTAGTAGAGGTTCAGCATGCCGTCCTCGACCGTCGCGCCCTCGGGGAAGACGACGTTCGGGACGTCGCCGTCGACCTCCCAGTCCAGCGCCGGCTCGAGGACGGGCCGGCGCGTACGCGCGATGACGCGGCGCGGGTCGTCGCGGTCCAGCAGCGCCAGCCCGGCGCGGTAGACGTGGCCCGCGTCGGCGGCGTGGTACACGACGAGCCAGCCGTCGTCGGTCGCGATCGGCGGCGGCCCCATGCCGACCTTCTTGGCTTCCCACATCTGCGCGGGTCGCAGCACGACGCCGTCGTCGAGACGGGCGAGGGCGCGCTCCCAGAAGCGCGCGCCGGGATTGAGCATCTGCTCCTCGTCCTCGAAGAACACGATCTGGACGTCCGGCGCGATGCGGTGGAACATGGCGATCCGCCCGCCGACGCGCTCGGAGAAGAGCGCCGCGTCCTTGTCGCGCACGGCCGGCCCGATGCGCCCGTGTAGCTCGACCGATTTCCAGTCCGTCGTGCTCGCCAGCGCGATGCCGACGCCGTGCGTCGCCGTCGCGGCAGGCTCGGCGAGAGCCGTGTACGTGATCCACCAACGGTCGCCCAGGCGCGTGATGCGCGCATCCTCGCAGCCGTAGCGGTCGATGTCGCCCGAGGGCGCGATGAACGGCTCGGGGGCGAGGGCGAAGCTGCCGTCGGCCTGGCGCGTGGCGAGGCCGAGGGCCGAGACGTAGCGGTCGTAGCCGAAGGTCGGCTCGAAGGCGTCGTCGTGCTGCACCTGGACGCGGCGATGGCCGGTCGGGACGCCGCGCGCGAGCAGGCGCAGCGTGCCGTCGGCGTCGAGCGCCGCGCCGGGGTTGAAGATGGCCCCCGAGGCCCACGGGACGTCGGGCGTCGGTGCGAGGACGGGCGCGGGAGCGCGGGTAAACAGGTCGGTCGTCACGGGTCCAGGGAGGCGAGGAAGACGTCGGCGGCGGGGCCGGCGTGGACGATGGATTCGTTGGCCGCGACGTCGAGCACGACGACGGCGCGGCGGGCGTCCGGGGTGGTCCAGACGCGGAAGCGGAGGGCGCGGCCGCCGGCCGTGCCGCTGCGAGCGGGCGCGGCGCGGGCGTGCATCCACGGCGCGGCGACGGCGTCCTGCCCGGCTTCGAAGAGCGTCATCTGCGCCTCGATGGTGCTCTCGGCACCGGCGTTCGGGTTGATGCGGTCGGGCGCGAGGATGCCGTCGTAGCCGCGGCCCGAGGCAGGGTCGGCCATGACGGTCTCGGCGGGGTTGTCGCCGGCGAACCACGCCGCGGCGAGGCCGGCCATGACGCCGTAGCGCGCGTCGCCGGTGGCCGCGTGGAGGCGGACGAGCCCGACGGCGGCGGGCCGGACGTCGTACGCGATCTGCTCGAATGTGCGGTCGGTGTCGGCCGCACCGTTCATGCCGTAGGTGATCTCGTGCCGCCAGCCCTCGACGAGCAGGTGCGCGAGGAGCGTGTTGGCCTC
>JBBSUZ010000204.1:0-6132 GCA_038233965.1 Rhodothermales bacterium
GAGCGCCGTCGCGAGCACTGCCACGATGGCCGCGATCACGAGCGACTCGCCGCGCCCGACGGGCGTGAACAGCAGGAGCGGCACATGGACGCACACGAACGCGACGGCGGCGAAGGCGAGCGAGCCCTCGCGGCTCTTGGTCCCGTCGACGGTCGCGAAGGGCGTGCGCCCGCGGCGCGTGCCGGCGAACGACGCCGCCGGCCCGGCCAGCCCGACGAGCAGCAGCGGGATCGCGTACAGAACGGGCTGGTCCGCCGTGAGCACGTACAGCGCCGCGACGCTCAGCGGGAACGCGACGCTGCCCGTCGACGGCGTATCGAGGCCGGGGACGGCGACGACCTGACGGCGCCGCGCCAGGACGAGCGCGGACGTCAGGAGGACGGACAGCACGACGACCGGCGCGGGCCCGTCGAACAGCCACGGCAGCGTCAGCGCGACGGCGGACGCTGCGGCCTGAACGCCGCGGCGGACCGCATTGCGCGATGCCACGCGGTGACGCAGCGCAGCCCGCGCCGCCGCCCGCGCCAGCGCCAGCAGCGCCGCGACGAGCGCGAGGCTCGCCGGGAGCGGCAGCAGCGCGGGCGTCGGGTCGGGCATTTACCGGGCGACGACGGCGACGCGGAGCGTGCTCACGCCGCTCGCGGCCCGCATCCGGACGACGTAGACGCCCGGCGCCACATCGGCGCCCCATGTCGCGACGTGGTCGCCCGGCGCGACGCCTGCGTCGACGAGCGTCGCCACCGTCCGGCCCTGCGCGTCGACGACGTCGATGCGAACGGGGCTCGCGGTCGCCGTGCGGTAGGCGACGGTGACGGGCCCGCGCGCGGGGTTCGGGAAGACGCCGGCGAGGCCGTCGGCGAGCGGCGCGTCGGGCGCGGCGTCCGTGCCAGCCGTCGGGAAGCGGCCGCGGAGGCGGTAGATCTTGTGACCGGCAGCGTAGGCGAGGCTGTCGCCGACGAAGCGGAAGCGGTTGACGTCGCCGTCGAGCTGCCCACCGTTCTGCGTCGTCGGGAGCGGCGCCCACGTGAGGCCGCCGTCCGTCGTGACGGACGTCCGCCCGCGCCCGCTCGCCCAGCCGACCTCGGGCGTCGCGAAGCCGAGGCCCTGCAGCGAGCCCCCGTTCGGGATCGTCAGCTCGGTCCATGTGATCCCGCCGTCGACGGTCTTGAGCACGCGCGCGTCGGCCGCGCCGCCGAAGGTCTCGACCGACGCGTAGCCGACGAGGCGCGTCGGGAACGTCAGCTTCCACGCGACCGAGTAGATGTCGGTGACGGTGTGGCGGACGGTCCACGTGGCCCCGCCGTCGTCGGTGGTGAGGATGCGCGCGCGGCTGTCCGCGTACGTCCCGATCCCGCCCGAGGCGACGCCGTGGAGGGCGTCGAAGAATCGGACGTCGATGAGCGCGTCGGCGAGCGGCGCGAGGGCGGTCGAGGTCCACGTCGCGCCGCCGTCCGTCGTCTTGACGACGTAGGCCGGCGTGCTGTACTGGCCGACGGCCCAGACGGTCTGGTCGTCGAGCGCCCACAGGCCGCAGATGCCGCCAGGGACGGCGGGCGTGATGCGGGAGGTGACGTTGGCGTAGGTCGTGCCGCCGTCGCGCGTCTCGTAGAGCCGGGCCTGCGGGTTGAAGAGGACGCCGATCCAGCCCGTCTGCGCGGTCGGGAAGGCCGTCGCGCGGAAGTATGAGGCCGGGTCGGCGAAGGTCTGTGTCCACGTGTCGCCGCGGTCGTCCGAGCGCCACGCCTGCCCGCTGCCGTTGACGGCCCACACGCGCGGCCCGACCACGGCGACATCCTCGGAGCGGTAGCCGTGGAAGGGCGACGTGGGCAGGACGTCCCACGCGAGCGGGCTCTGGGCGGACGCGCCGGCAGACGCGCCGGCGGATGCGAGGAGGGCAAGGACGAGGAGCAGTCGGGTCATCAGTCGCGCCGGAAGCGCATGCGAGCGTGCGGTCGGACGCGCCCGGCCGGTGTTCCGTTCGCGGTCGCGTCGCACCAGCCGTCCGGGCCGGACGGGTCGGCGACGTCGACGACGGCGTCGTCGAGGAGGCTGGCGGCGCGGCGGACGGCGTCGGCGGCGTCGCGGGCGCGGAGGACCTCGGCGGGCGCGCCGGGGCGCTCGGTCTCGAACTGGGGCATATGGGCGATGCGTGCGGGTCCGCAAAGTCGGGCGTCCGGGGTGGCGGATGCAAGTCCCGCGTTCGGAGGATGGTGCCGGATGCCCCGGCGCTGGTAATGTGCCGGCTCACTCACCGACGTCCCGATGCGCGCCCTCGTCCTCTTCCTGCTGCTCGCCGGCACGGCCTCAGCCCAGCCCAGCCGCTCGTCCTCAGCGTCCGCCAACGACCGGGCCGTCAGCGAGGCGCTCGCCGGCTTCGACGTCGCCTCGGATGGTGCCGCGTGGGACGCCGTCCCGGCCGCCTTCGACGCGCTCTATCCGAACACGCGCTACGCCCAGACGCGGCTCACGCGCGTGCAGGCGCGCGCCATCGCGTTCACGGCCGTGACCCTCGCCGCGGGGCGCCGCGGACCGAGTGGCCCGTCGGGGCCTGGCTACCCGCTCCCTGGCGACCCCGTTTCGTCGCAGGAGCGAGCCCGGGACCTCGCGTTCCGATTTTTCGCGGGCCTGTCAGGCGGATCGAGCGTGCCGTCCGGCGCCGAGCGCGACGCGGCGGTGGCGCTCGGGACGGAGGCCGCCGGCGTCGCCGGTGCTGCCGGCTGCACGGACCTCGCCAGCGCGCTCTCGTCACTCACGAGCCGCGTCCGCCGAGGCGGCACCCTCTTCTCGTCCGACCTCGACGCCGCCCGTCGGTCCGCAGGGGAGTGCCGCTGAACCGGGCCGCCCGAGTCGGCCCGGGGTCGGCCGACCGTACCTTTGGAACGCCCCCGCATGGCCGCCCGTCCAACCGGGAGTCCCCGTTCCGGAAGCGCTTCCCACCAGCCCCCGTTCTCATGTTCCCGACCGAAAACAACCCGACCGCGCCCGCCCAGACGCAGGGAGACGGCTCGTCGCTCGACGCCGTCGCGACGGAGCCCGCCGCGATGCAGACCGACGCCACGACCGCCGAAGCGGCGGGCCTCTCGCTGCGCGGCGCGCCCGACGACGCCGGCGACGACTTCCTGCCGCTCAACGGCACGGACCACGTCCACTTCTGGGTCGGCAACGCGCGCCAGGCGGCCTACTACTACGCCGCCGCGTTCGGCTTCCAGATCACGGCGTACCGCGGCCCCGAGACCGGCTGCCGCGAGACGGCGAGCTACCTGCTCACACAGGACAAGATCCGGTTCGTGTTCACGACCGCCATCCGCTCGGACCACGAGGTCGCGAAGCACGTCGCCAAGCACGGCGACGGCGTGAAGGACATCGCGATCTGGGTCGACGACGCGACCAAGTCCTACGAAGAGGTCACCAAGCGCGGGGCCGTCGCGGTCAAGGCGCCCGAGACGATCGAGGACGAGCACGGCACGGTCGTCCTCTCCACGATGGGCACGTACGGCGACACGGTCCACACGTTCGTCGAGCGGAAGGACTACACGGGCGTCTTCCTGCCCGGCTTCGTCGCGGTCGAGAACCCGAACTGGGTCACCAAGCCGGCCGGGCTGAAGTTCGTGGACCACTGCGTCGGCAACGTCCACCTCGGCGACATGGACAAGTTCGTGGAGTACTACTCGGAGACGATGGGCTTCCGCAACCTGCTCCACTTCTCCGACGAGGACATCACGACGGAGTACTCGTCGCTCATGTCCAAGGTGATGTCCAGCGGCAACGAGCGCATCAAGTTCCCGATCAACGAGCCGGCCGTCGGCCAGAAGCGCTCGCAGATCGACGAGTACCTCGACTTCTACGACGGCGCCGGCGTCCAGCACATCGCGCTCGCGACGGACGACATCCTGAAGACGGTCGCCGAGCTCCGCAGCCGCGGCATCGAGTTCCTCACCACGCCGACGTCGTACTACGACCAGCTCCAGGCGCGCGTCGGCACCATCGACGAGCCCGTGGACGAGCTCGCCAAGCTCGGCATCCTCGTCGACCGCGACCCGGACGGCTACCTGCTGCAGATCTTTACGCGCCCCGTCGAGGACCGCCCGACCGTCTTCTTCGAGATCATCCAGCGCAAGGGCGCCCGGACGTTCGGCGAGGGCAACTTCAAGGCCCTCTTCCAGGCCATCGAGCGCGAGCAGGAGCGCCGCGGAAACCTCTAAAGGGGGATGCGGGATGGGCCATGCGGGATGAGCAGAGCGCTCGAGTCCCCGCTTGCCCATCCCCTATCCCGCATCCCACATCCCTTCCTCGCATGTCTTTCTACGTCCGCCTCGGGAACGTCCCGCCCAAGCGCCACACGCAGTTCCCGCGGCCCGACGGCGCGCTCCACACCGAGGAGGTCCTCGGCGAGGAGGGCTTCTCGGGCATCGGCTCGATCGCGTACCACCTCCACCCGCCGACGCTCGTCGAGCGCGTCGGAGAGCCCGTCCCGTTCGGGCCGGTCTACGCGGACGAGGCCTTCCTCGCGCACCGCCACTTCGAGGGGCCCAAGGTCGAGCCGCACGGCGACTGGCTCTCGGGGCGGACGTACATCATGGGCAACAACGACGTCGCGATGGCGCTCTGCGTCCCGACGGAGGCGATGCCCGAGGGCACGTTCTTCAAGAACGCGACCCACGACGAGCTCATCTACGTCCACGACGGCGAGGGCCGCCTCGAGTCTGTGCTCGGCACGGTCGAGTTCCGGCAGGGCGACTACGTCCACGTCCCGCGCACGCTCACGCACCGCTGGGTCTTCGAGGGTGACGTCCAGCCGCGCCTGCTCGTCATCGAGTCGCCGACCGAGTTCCGGCCGCCGAAGCGCTACCGCAACGAGGACGGGCAGCTGCTCGAGCACAGCCCGTACTGCGAGCGCGACTTCCGCCCGCCGGCCGAGCTCAACACGGTCGACCAGGAGGGCGAGTTCACCGTGATGATCCAGAAGCACGGCAAGCTCTTCCCGTTCGTCTACCGCTACCACCCGTTCGACGTCGTCGGCTGGGACGGCTACATGTACCCCTCGGCGTTCTCGATCCACGACTTCGAGCCGATCACGGGGCGCATCCACCAGCCGCCGCCGGTGCACCAGACGTTCGAGGCCCGCGGCTTCGTCGTGTGCTCGTTCGTGCCGCGCCTGTTCGACTACCACCCGGACTCCGTCCCGGCGCCGTACAACCACTCGAACATCGACTCGGACGAGGTGCTGTACTACGCCGAGGGTGACTTCATGTCGCGCAAGGGCATCGGGCGCGGCTCGTTCACGCTGCACCCCGGCGGCATCGTCCACGGCCCGCACCCGGGCACGACCGAGGCGTCGATCGGCAAGCGCGAGACGCACGAGCTGGCGGTGATGGTGGACACGTTCGCGCCGCTCAAGCTCACCCAGCAGGCCCTCGACATCGAGATCCGCGACTACGTCCTCTCGTGGCAGCCCGAGAAGCACGGGCACCCGCTCCCCGACGCCGCGCCGATCCCGCCGGGCGTCAACGTCGGCGGCGACGGCCACGTCGGGGCGGGCCCGGCCATCGACGCAGCCCGCTAGCCGATCACCTCCGCCATGGCGGGCGGCCTTTGCCCGACGGGATGCGCCCGCTCCGAGACGCCTCGGAGCGGGCGCTCGCGTGTCGAGGCGGGCCGGTCGCTCAAGTCCGACGCGACGCCGCCCGCCTCGGAGAACCAGTCCGGGGCGGGCGGGGAGTCAGGAGGCCGGGCGGCGGGATCAGCAGCGAGCGCCGCTCGGCGTCGGCTCCGCGTGCGGTGGCCGATGCCGAGCGCTCTCCCCAGACCGCGCCGCACGGTGTGCCAGCGGCAATCGCCGGCGACGCGGGTATGCGCGCGTGACACGCGCGCCGTTCAGTCCCGTGGCGAGACGGCGCGTCTCAGTCGGGACAGCGCGACGTCCCGAGAAGGTTCGTCGGGATGCGAACCCGGCCCGCGACGACGCGTGGACGCCGGAGCCCGACACGCACTCAGATGGACGACCTCGCCGCGGCGGTCCAGCGCGACCGCGACGCCTTCGCGCTGCCGCGCGGCCTGCGGGCCTGCGCGCCCGCGCTCGCCGACGGCGCGCTCGCGCTCCTCTTCCCGCACTTCGCGCCGCCCGGCGACTCA
>JBBSUZ010000205.1:0-6087 GCA_038233965.1 Rhodothermales bacterium
CGCCCCCCCCCCCCCCCCCCCGCCGCCCTCCCCCCGCGTCTCGGCGCCCGCGTCGAGTTTCGCGGCAACGTGCCGCGCCCCGACGCGCTCGCGACGCTCGCCGAGGCACACGTGCAGGTCCACCCGAGCCTTCACGACTCGGGCGGCTATGCGACGCTCGAGGCGCTCGCCGCCGGGCGCCCCGTCGTGTGCCTGGACCTCGGCGGCCCGGCCGTGCAGGTCGCGCCCGGCGCGGACGGGACCGAGGTCGGCATCGTCGTGCCGGCGCACACGCCGGAGCAGGCCGCGACCGATATGGCCGCCGCGTTCGTCCGGCTCGCCCGCGACCCCGCCCTCCGCGCCCGGATGGGCGCCGCCGCGCGCAGGCGCGTCGCCGCGCGCTTCGTGTGGGAGGACGTCGCCGCCGACCTCGCCGCGCGCCTCGACACCCTCCTGGGCGTGCCGCCTCCCCCACCTGAAGCCGAGCTCCTCGACGTCAGCATCGCAGACGAGATGCTGCTGTGATGACCCGGCACAGTTTCCCCGAAGACGTCCTCGCCACCGCTCGCTCTCCTATCGAGGCCTCGCGATGAACCTCTCGTTCCAGCCGACCGGGCACACCTTCGACCGCGGGCTCACGACCCGCGGCCGCCGTGCGGGCGACCGCTACGTGCTCTGGCATGCCGGCATGCTGCTCGGGTACGCGCTGTTCTCGCGCTCGTTCGCCTACGTCGGCGTGCCGCCGCTGTTCGTCGGCGAGATCATGATCCTCGTCGGGCTGGCCGCGCTCGTCCGCGCGGGGCGCGCCGGGCCGATCCTGTCGCAGCCGGCGGCGTGGCTGATGGTGGCGCTCGTCGCGCTCGCCGCGTACCGGACGGTCCCCTACCTCAGCGAGTACGGCGTCGACGCCATCCGCGACTTCATGATGATCGGCTACGCGGTGTACGCCATCATCGTGGGCGGGATCGTCGTGGCCTGCCCCGAGCGCCTCCTCACGCTCGTCGAGAAGTACCGCGTGTTCGCCGTCGTGATGGTGAGCCTGGTGTGGATCGTCTACCTCATCTCCAAGATTGCCCCGGAATCGGTCCCGTTCCTGCCGTGGACCGGCAACGCGCGCATCATCGAGGCCAAGGGCGGCGACATCATGGTGCACCTCTGCGCCATCACCGTCTTCGCCGTGCTCGGCATGATGGAGCGGAAGCCGTGGTTCATGTTCGCGCTCGCAGCCAACACGGCCATCGTCGTCGCCTCGAACCGCGGCGGCATGCTGGCCTACGCCATCGGATTCGCGATCGCCTACGCGATGCGCCCGCCCGAGGCCCGCGTCGGCCGGCTCGTCTACGCGTTCGTGCTCTTCGCCGCGCTGGGCGTGCTCATCGGGCCGCTCGCCCAGTTGCAAGGCACGTCGCGCTCGATCTCGGTGGACCAGATCGTCCTCAACGTCACGTCCATCTTCGGGCAAGGCGACGAGGGGCTCGACGGGACCAGAAAGTGGCGCCTCCAGTGGTGGACCAAGATCTGGGACGGGACCGTCCACGGGCCCTACTTCTGGACCGGCCGCGGCTTCGGCATCAACCTCGCCGTCGCGGACGGGTTCGACGTCATCAAGGAGCTCCGGAGCCCGCACAACGGCCACATGACGGTCCTGGCCCGGATGGGGGTGCCTGGCTTCGTGCTCTGGCTCTCCATGCTCGGCCTGTGGACGGCCAGCATCTTCGCGGCATGGCTCCGCGCGCGCCGTGCCGGTCGCCACCGATGGATGGCCCTGTTCGCGTTCCTGACGGCCTACATGGCCGCCATCCACGTCAACGCCTCCTTCGACGTCTTCCTCGAAGGGCCGATGGGCGGCATCTGGTTCTGGACCGTGTTCGGGCTCGGCCTGGCCGCCATACGCATCCAGATCACGCACCCGGACCTGTTCACCCGTCCCGAGCCAGGCGTCCCGGCCCGGCAGCCTCTCTCCATCCCATTCGCCTGGCACAGCGAGCCAGACGCGGCCGCCCCGCAGCTTTCACTCCCCCCTTTCGCCTGGCCTGATGACCCCCGCTCCGAACGCGCCCCCGGCGCAGCGCAGCCCGACGCAGCCTACTCCTGGTAGCCGCCCCTCGCCAGCCACGCGCCCGCTGACGATCCTGCTCATCCACAACTTCTACCAGCATCCGGGTGGCGAGGACAGTGTGTTCGAGACCGAAGGAGGTGTTCTGGAAGCCCATGGCCACCGCGTGCTGCGCTACACGCTCCACAACGACGCCGTCGAGGGGATCGGGCGGGCCGCGCTGGCTGCCCGGACGGTGTGGAGCCGCGAGAGCTACGCGGCCGTCGAGGCGCTCGTCCGGGACGAAGGCGTGGACGTGGCGCACGTCCACAACACGATGCCGCTGGCGTCGCCGTCGGTGTACGTCGCCGCGCGCCGCGCCGGCGCGGCGGTCGTCCAGACGCTGCACACCTACCGGATGGTGTGCCCGGGGGCGGTCCTGATGCGCGACGGCGCGCTCTGCCACGACTGCGTGGGGCGGGCGGTCGCGCTGCCGGCCGTTCAGCACGGGTGCTACCGCGGCAGCCGCGCCGCCTCAGCCGTCCTGGCCGGCACGATGGCCCTCCACCGCGCCGCAGGCACCTACCGCCACTTCGTGGACCGCTACATCGCGCTGAGCCAGTTTGCCCGCGACCTGTTCGTCGAAGGCGGCCTCCCGGCCGACCGCATCTCCGTCAAGCCCAACGCGCTCACCGAAGACCCGCCGCTCGGGCCGGGCGGAGGGCCCGTGCTGTTCGCCGGGCGCCTGTCCGACGAGAAGGGCATCGGGGTCTTCCTCGAGGCGTGGGCCACAGATCCGACGCTGCCGCCGCTCGACATCGCCGGTGACGGCCCGCTCGCCTCACAGGTCGAGGCGGCGGCGGCGGCCGACCCGCGCATCCGCTGGCTCGGCTGGCAAGACGGCGCGTCCATGCCGCGGCTCGTGCAGCACGCGTCGCTGCTCATCGCGCCGTCCACGTGGTACGAGGGGTGGCCGCTCGTCGTCGTCGAAGCGATGGCGAGCGGGACGCCCGTCGTGGCGACGAATCACGGCGCCTTCCGCGAGGTGGTCGTCGACGGCGTCACGGGCCGGCTCGTGCCCAACAAGGATGCGGCTGCGCTCGCCGCGGCGGTTCTCGACCTGACGGCGTCCCCCGCCGCCCTGCACGCCATGCGCGAGGTGACCTACCAGACCTACCGCGCGCGCTACGCGAGCGACGCCAACTACGACCAACTCCGGGCCATCTATGCCGAGGCGATGGTCTCGCACGCGGCCGCCCCGCGCCAACACGCATGAGCTCCCACCCGCCCCGTGTCGCCCTCGCGATGCCCGTCTACAACGGCGCGGCCTACCTGCCCCAGGCGCTCGCGGCGCTGCAGGCCCAGACCGAGCCGGACTGGACGGCGTTCGTCACAGACAATGCCTCGACGGACGAGACGCCGGACCTGGTGCGGGCCGCGGCCGCTGAGGACCCGCGTATCCGGTACATCAGAAACCCATCGAACGTAGGCGCCAACGGCAACTTCAACCGGTCGATGGCGCTCGCCGTTGCCTCTGGAGCGCCGTTCGTGAAGTGGGCCGCGCACGACGACCGGCCTCACCCGGCCTACCTCGAGCGCTGCCTCGCGGCCCTCGCTGCCGCGCCAGACGCCGTCGGTGCCCACACGCACATCCAGCTCATCGATGGCTGCGGCGTCCCGTTCGTGCTGGACGAGGTCCGCGGCGGCTTTGCCGTCTCTGACACCGACACGTGGAGCTGGACCCCGGCGAAGGCGGCAGCTCTCGCCGACCCGCGCGCCGCACGCCGAATGGCTCACTTTCTCCGCTCCAAGCCGGGCGAGTGGATGGTCTACGGCGTCTACCGCGCCCAGACCGTCGCGGGCGTGCAGCCGCTGGACATGCCCGGCGTCGAGGACCTGTTCGGCGTCGAGATGCTCCTGCGCGGCCCTGTCGCCGTCGCCCCCGAGGTGCTGTTCGACCACCGTCTGCACGACTGCAGCGCGCGCCACCTCTCGCGGCGGGACTACATCGCGTACGAGACCGGGCGGAAGCCGCGTGGGCTCGTGCTTCCCTCGGCCGGCCGCGCGCTGGCGTTTGCCGGCGCCATCCGGCGGTCGCCACTGAGAGGGCGGGCGCGCCGCGACGCGTGGAAGGCGCTCGCCGCCTTCGCACTGGGTGCACGCCGCTTTCGCAAGCTCGTCGTGCCCGGGCCGGACAACTACCTCGGCCTGAATTTCGGCCGGTCGCGCTGAGTCTCCAGCCTCAGGTGGTCGCGAGAGGCGGGCGAAACCTCCACGGCCCGATCGCTACGGGCCGAGCGCGGGGAGCACGACCTCGACGCGCGCGCCCCCGTGCGCGCCAGCCCCGACGTGCAGGTGCCCGCCGTGGCGCTCCACGATCCGGGCGACGAGCGTCAGCCCGAGCCCGCTGCCCGGAAGGTGCTGGACGGTGTCGGCGCGCCAGAACCGGTCGGTGACGCGGGCGACATGCTCGGGCGCGATGCCCCGCCCGGTGTCCTCGACGACGAGGTGCGCGTGCCCGCCCTGGCGACCAACCGACACCGTGACGCCGCCGGCGTCGGTGTACTTCACCGCGTTGTCGACGAGGTTGCGGACGACGTCGGCGAGCAGGTCCGGGTGGCCGTCGACACGGACGGGCTCGGCGTCGATGCAGAGCGAGAGGCCGCAAGTCTCGGCCGTGGTCCGAAACGTCTCGGCGACCGACCGCACGACGGCCGCGAGGTCGACGCCTTCCGTCGTGAGCCCGTCGCCGGCGTCGATGCGGGCGAGCGCGAGCAGGCCGTGGACGGTCCGCGTGAGGCCTTCGACCTCGCCGAGCAGCAGGCGCTGCGTGGCGCGGTAGGCCTCGGGCGTGCGGTCGCGGCGCAGCGAGACGTCGAGGTGGCCGCGCAAGACGGTCAGCGGCGTCTGCAGTTCGTGCGCCGCGTTGGCCGTGAAGCGCTGCATCTCGGCGAACGAGCCGTCGAGGCGTGCGAGCGCGCCGTTGAGCGTGTCCGCCAGCGCGGCCGTCTCGCGGTCGGCGTGCGGCGGCAGCGGGATGCGGTCCGTGAGCGTCTGCGCCGAGAGGTCCGTCGCGTGCGCGGTGATGGCCTCGAGCGGCCGCACGACGCGCCCGCCGACGGCCCAGACGAGCCCGAGGAGGGCGGCGAGGAGGAGCCCGAGCACGGCCGTGAGGCCGAGCGCGAGCGCGCGCAGCTGCGTCCCGAAGCCCGGGTCGAAGCGCGCGAGCTGCACGGTCCCGACCGTCTGGCCGTTCGGCGCGACGAGCGGCTCGGTGACGCGGTACAGGCGCTTTCCGTCCAGGTCGAGGCGGGCGAGCGAGGTCAGCGGGCCGTCGCCGTCGGTCGTGGCGAGCGGCGCAGCCGGATAGCCCGGCAGCGCCGCGACGTTGCCCGACGTGCGCACGACGCGGCCCTGCGTGTCGAACACCTGGAGGAAGAACGGGTCGATGCGGGGCGCGGCGAAGCGGTGGTGGGGCTCGTCCCAGTCGTAGCCGTCCGCGTCGAGCCGCCCGCCGGACGCCGTGGCCCGCTCGACGGCCGCGGCCTCGCCCCGGAGCACGGCGCGCGCCTCGACCGTCGCGAGCGCCGACGCGCCGAGCCAGACGAGCACGCCCAGCGTCGCGAGGGCGAGGCCGAGCGCGAGGCCGAGCGAGACCGTGAGCCGGCGGCGGAACGACGGGCGCGCGCTCATGGCGGTGACGCTCATGGCTGCGCCGCGAGCGGCTCGGAGGCGGCGTAGCGGTAGCCCACGCCGCGGACGGTCTCGATGGGGACCTCGCAGCCAGCGTCGGCGAGCTTGCGGCGCAGGTAGCCGACGTAGACGTCGATGAGGTTCGTGCCGCGGTCGAAGTCGTGGCCCCACACGCCGCGGTGGATCGCCTCGCGCGAGAGCGCCTGTCCGCGGCGGGCGAGAAAGTACGCGAGCAGGTCGAACTCGGTCGGCGTGAGATCGAGCGGCCGGCCGGCGACCGTCGCCGTATGCGTGGCCGCGTCCAGCAGCAGCGCCCCGTCGGAGTAGGCGCGCTCGGGCGGGACGACGGCCGCGCGCCGCAGCAGCGCCTCCAGCCGTGC
>JBBSUZ010000206.1:0-6064 GCA_038233965.1 Rhodothermales bacterium
CGGCCGCTACGACGCCGTCGCCGCCGCAGCCGGGCTGCGCGACCACCACGCCCGCGCCCTCCGCGAGGTCGACGTCGCCCGGGCCCGGCGCGAGGAGCGCATCGCCGAGGGCCGGCGCAAGAAGGCCGAGCTCGACACGCGCCGCGCCGCCCTCGACGCTGGCGAGCCTGCCCGCGAGCCGCGCGAGGCCCTCGCCGCTGCTGAGGCGCAGATGGCCGCCTCGGGCTACGATGCCGCCGAGCACGAGCGCGTCTCGACCGAAATGACGCGCCTCGCCGACTCGCCCGCCCGTCTGGCCCGGCTGCTGGATGTCCGCCGGAGCGCCGCCGAGTGGGCCGAGCGCCGGGCGACGCTCGCCGCCGAGACGCTGACGCTGACGGCCGAGGCCGTCCGGATCACGGGCCTGCGCGACCGCCTGCGGGAGCGCCTCGCCGCACGTCCCGCCGCCGAAGCCGAGCGTCTCCGCCTGGCGACCGAGCGCGAGGCGGCGGCTCGCACGCTGTCGGATGCCTACGCCCGCCGCGGGGGGCTCGACGCGCGCCTCGAAGGGGCGACGCGTGACCGCGCCGCGCTCGCGTCGGCCCGGGCCGACCTGTCGGACGCGCGCAAGGAGCAGAAGCTCTACGGCACGCTCCGCCGCGCCTTCGGCCGCCACGGCAGCCCGAGCCTCATCATCGAGGAGACGCTGCCGGACGTCGAGGACCGGGCCAACGTCCTGCTCGAGCGCCTCACGGGCGGCACGACGCGCGTCGCGCTCGAGACGCTGAAGGACAACAAGACCGGCGGCACGCGCGAGACGCTCGACATCACGATCACGGACGCGCAGGGCGCGCCGCGCGCCTACGAGATGTACTCGGGCGGCGAGGCCTTCCGCGTCAACTTCGCGCTCCGCATCGCGCTCTCGCAGCTGCTCGCCGAGCGCGCGGGCACGCAGATCCGCACGCTCGTCATCGACGAGGGCTTCGGCACGCAGGACGCCGAGGGCCTCCAGGCGCTCGTCTCGGCCATCCGCACGATCCAGGACGACTTCGACAAGATCCTGGTCGTGACACACCTCGAAGAACTCAAAAACGCCTTTCCGGTCCGCATCGAGGTCCGCAAGGACCCCGTCTCAGGCTCGACGTTCGACGTCGTCGGCGTCTGATCCTTTCCGGCCGCGACCGGGCACGCTCCACGTTCGGAACGCGCTCGCTCGGTAGCGAACGCCCGAGCACGGCGTCCCTCATCTGACGGGCCTGCAGCCGCCTACTTCTTCGTCTCAGCCTGGCGCCAGCGGACGCTCGCGTAGCGGTGGTTCACGGGGACGTCGCAGGCGCGGCGGCGGAGTTCGAAGCGGGCCATCTGCGCCATGCTGCTGTCTGTGGTGGAGGTCTCGTCGGACTCGGAGACCTTTTCGGCGGCGGCGGTGAGGCGACTGGTCGAGAGAAGCTGGAGGTGCTCGGGCGTCATGGGTGTCTGCATGGTGATGGTGGTTAGTGCGTCTCCATCGTATGCCGCCGGCGCCCGAAAGTCTCTCAGGCCGACCCTGCAAAAGCGCTTCCACTCGCCCGGGATGGACGATTTCACACAGCCGCTCCGGCCTCGTCCAGCGCCGTGACGAGCGCGTCGAAGGGGAACGTCGCGCCGAAGATGCGGCTGTCGGCGCCGGCGTAGGGCACGACGAGCAGGTCGTTCCACCGGTGGTTCGCGCACGAGAACAGGACGTTGTCGACGCCGAGGTCGTCGTCCCCTTCGCGCTCGAATTCGGTCTCCGGGCGCATGAGCGGCTCGATGCGCGAGACGACCGGGTCCGGCCGCGAAAAGTCCAGCAGGGCGACGGCGAGGTCATACTCGCGCGTACCATCGTGTCCGTAGTGGCCCTGGTGGTACATCGCGAGAAAGCGCGTCCCGCCGAGCGCGATCGGCGGACCAGCCGCCCCGATCCACGACTGCGCGAACTCGGGGTACGGGTACGTCCGGAAGAGCAGGCCGCGGCTTGTCCACGGGCCGGCCGGCGTCTCGGAGACGGCCCAGTGGATCGCCATCGCGTCCGGGCCCTCCATCGGGCGGTGTAGCAGCACGTACTGCTCGTCGACGGGCTCGGGCAGGAGCGCGGCGTTCTTGTTGTTGACCGCGTTCACGTCGCCCTCGACGGACCCGTGGAGCGTCCACGCGGTGAGGTCGGTGGACGTCGCGAGGCAGATTGAGACTGAGCGGTCGAGGTCGTCGCCGGGCGACGGGTCCTGGTAGCCGGTGTAGTACAGGAAGTACGTGTCGCCGATGCGCGTGCAGCGCGGGTCCTCGAGGCCGAGGTTGTGGAACGGCGCGTCGGGGCGCAGCGCAGGGACGTCGTCGCGGTGGACGAGGTCCATGAGCGGCGTCAGGAATGCTCTTCCGAGGCTCGACGGGGCCATGCCGATTGTGGGCTCCACCTCCCCCTGTGCGCGGTAGAACAGGACGACGGCCCCGCCGGCCGCGCGAAGCTCGGATGCCGCCGCCTCGGGCAGATTCCACGCGGGCAGCAGCCGGTCGAGCGCGTCCCCGGTGACGAGTTGCGCCGCCGGGTTGAGCACCACCCGCGACTCCCACGGGTGCGCCTCGACCGGCGCAAGGACGGGGTGGCCGCCGTGCAGGCGCGTCGCGCGGACGGGCGGGGGCGTCGAGATCGAGCGGGGCGGGCCGTCGCTTACCGGAGCAACAAGATGCATGGCGTCGCCCGACGGGGCGCTGGGGGAGGATGGCCGAAGATAGGCGGCCCGCCGTCAGACGGCGTCGGCATAGACGACGGTCAGGATCTCGGCCCGGTCGCTCCCGCCGGCCGCCGTGATGGTGACGGTGTCGCCGGCCTTCGAGCCCGTTAGCGCGCGCGCCACGGGCGCCGTGAACGCGACGAGCCCGGCCGCCGCGTCCGCCTCGTCCACGCCGACGATCGTGACCGTCGTCTCGCCGTCGTCGGTGCGGTACGTGACCGTCGCGCCGAAGCGGACGGTGTCGGACGCGCGCGGCTCGACGAGCTGGACGCGGGCGAGGCGCTCGGCGAGGAGGGTCTGGCGCGCGGAGACGACGATGAGCCGGCGCGAGCGCTCGCGCTCGTCCTCGTGGTCGGCGTCGGCCTCGGTCTTCTCGGCCGCGAGTGCCTCCTGCTCGGCGTGGAGCTGGGCGAGGCCGCGCGGGGTGACGTAGTTGGCGACGCCCTCGGGGAGCGGCGCGCGGGGCGGGATGACGGGCGGCTCGTCGGGCCCCTCGTCTTTGGTAAACGCTCGGCTCATCGTGTCGGGCGGAGGTGACCGCCTCGTATCCCATTCGGTGGGCCCGCGTTCCGTCAGTCTGCCCGTCAATGTCTTGGTGATCGGCTGCCGAGCCCTTCATGCCCGTGACTTCTCCCCGTCGAGAGAGCCGGGATGTAGTCCGGGCAGACGAGAGTCGGGCCGCTCGCTCAGAAGCCGCCGGAGACCACGGGAACCTCAATCCAGCGTCATCCTGAGCCTGTCGAAGGATCTCTTCCGAGCACATGGCGAAGGTCAGCGCGTTGTCGTGGCGTCTCGCCAGTCAGAAATTGTTTGGGGAATTAACCCGCCCGTTGAGCCGGGATACCCGGGCCTGAGGTGGCTGCGAATCAGTCGGAGAGGGTCGTTGCGCAATGACCGTGGCTATCGCGGCCCCTCACCCTGTCCCTCTCCCTCGGGAGAGGCGACGTCCTAGATTGCTCATGCTCGGTAGCATGGACCCGGTCCAGACCCGGCTCGTCACCGCAGGCGCTCGTCGAGGTAGGTGTAGACGGTCGCCCAGGTGCGGGCCTGCTGCTCGGGCGTGACGCCGGCGCCGTGGCCGCCTTCGGTGTTCTCGAAGTAGTAGACGGGCAGGCCCATCGCCTCCATCCGCGCGGCCATCTTGCGCGCGTGGCCGGGGTGGACGCGGTCGTCGCGCGTCGTCGTGGTAAAGAGCGGGACGGGGTAGGCGGTGCCGGCGCGGAGGTTCTGGTAGGGCGAGTAGCGCGCGATGAAGGCACGGTCGGCCGGGACGTCCGGGTCGCCGTACTCGGCCATCCACGACGCGCCGGCGAGGAGCGTGTGGTAGCGCAGCATGTCGAGGAGCGGCACCTGGATCACGACGGCGGTGAAGAGGTCGGGGCGCTGCGTGAGCATCGCGCCCATGAGCAGACCGCCGTTGGAGCCGCCGCGGATGCCGAGGTGGCGCGGGCTCGTGACGCCGGTCGAGATCAGGGCCTCGGCGACGGCGATGAAGTCCTCGAAGGCGCGCGGGCGGTTCTCGCGCATCGCGGCGCGGTGCCACGCCGGCCCGAACTCGCCGCCGCCCCGGATGTTGGCGACGACGTAGACGCCGCCGGACTCGAGCCACTGCGCGCCCGTCATCGCCTCGTACGACGGCTCGAGCGAGACCTCGAAGCCGCCGTAGCCATAGAGGACCGTCGGGGCGGTGCCGTCGAGCGCGCGGTCGGCGCGGCGGACGACCGTGTACGGGACGCGCGTGCCGTCGGCGGACGTCGCCTCGTGCTGCTCCATGACGAGGCCCGTCGCGTCGAACTGGGCGGAGAGGGCGCGGACGGCGCGGACCTGCCCATTCGTGTCTGAGAAGGAGAGGGTGGGCGGCTGGATGTATGAGCTGGTGGACAGGAAGAAGCGGCCCGTCGTGTCGTCGGTGGACGTGACGCTCACCGAGCCGCCGGCCGGGACGTCGACGGGCTGGCTCGTCCATCCACCGGGGCCGTGTGTGAGGCGGAGCAGGCGGCCGCGGACTGTGTCGAGCAGCGTCACGAGGACGTCGTCGCCGAGCGTGGCGACGGACTGGACAGTCTGGCGAGGGGTCGGAGTGAAGACGGTCTCGAACGTCCCGCCGCCCGCGACGACCGCGTCGAAGTCAGCCGAGAGGACGGCGCCGGCGGGGAACGTCTGGCCGCTGGCCGTCCACGGCGAGCGGAGGTAGACGACGAGGCGATCGCCGGCGAGGCTCGGGTCGGCGTCGAGCGGGAGGTCGAGGCGGGCGAGGCCGTCATCCGTCAGGACGTGCGTCTCGCCTTCGAAGAAGCTCGGACGGAACGAGACGGCCGGGATGCGGCGGCTGCCCGCGACGAAGGCGGTGGGCCAGACGCCCATGTCGGTGGGCTGCGCCTCGTAGATGGTCGTCGCGTCGGTGAGGGGTGTGCCGCGGCGCCAGCGCTTCACGATGCGCGGGTAACCGGACGTCGTCATCGAGGCCATGCCGGCTGCGTCGGGGCCGAAGTCGGTCGCGACGAGCAGCTCGTCCGCGCTGATCCACGCCGTGGAGGACTTGGCTTCGGGGAGGCGGAAGCCGCCGTCGACGAACGTCTTGGTGACGGTGTCGAACTCGCGGATCTCGTGGGCGTCGGAGCCGCCGCGCGAGAGGCTGACGAGGCAACGGCGGTAATCGGGCTCGAGGCACGAGGAGCCGCCCCATGCCCAGCCGACGTCCTCGGCTGCGCCGAGCGCGTCGATGTCGAGGACGGTCTCCCACACCGGATCACCCGCGAGGTAGGCGTCCAGCGTGGCGCGGCGCCAGAGGCCGCGCGGGTTGGCGACGTCGGTCCAGAGGTTGTAGACGTGGTCGCCGCGGAGGGCTGGATACGCGATGCGGTCGGTCGCGGTGAGGACGTCGACGGCGCGCTGTTGGTGGCGGGCGAACTCGGGGCGGGCTTCGAGGACGCTCAGCGTCTCGCCGTTGTGGGCCTCGACCCACGCCATCGACTGGTCCGAGCTCACGTCTTCGAGCCAGAGGAAGGGGTCAGCGGGCGTCTGGGCCATCGCGAGGCCGGGGAGCATGAGGACGAGGGCGAGCGGGCGCATCGGGAGGGCGGCGGGCGTGGGGTGAACCTAGCGCCGCGGTGCGTGGGCGGACCCTCTGTCTGAACGCGCGCGCGTCGTGTTCGAACAGAGGGGATCCGTCGCGCGTCCGCCCTGTCCCCTCGAATGAAGGGGACAGACGCCCGAGCCGGCTCTCGACCGCCCGGCCAAGGATATGCAGCGCGACTCTACAACCAGCGGCGTTACCTTTCCCTGGCCCCTGGCTGCGCGCGCACTTCTCGGCGTCTGACTGTTGTGCACACCGC
>JBBSUZ010000207.1:0-6045 GCA_038233965.1 Rhodothermales bacterium
AACTGGGGCAGGACTTCCTTGAGCGCGTCGAGCGTGGGCGCCTGGATGACGAACTGGACGGGCAGGCCGCGGGACGAGGCCGTCGAGATCGTCGCCGGCTCCTGGATGTTGACGCTCGCGCCGGGAATCCGGGAGACGGCCTTTTGCAGGCGCTGCGCGATCTCGGCCTGCGTCTGGTCGCGCTCGCTCGCGGGCGAGAGCGTCGCCGAGATGCGGCCGCTGCCGCCGCCGAAGATGATGGTGTTCAGGCCCGTCACCTCGGGCACCTCCTGCTGGACGACCTCGGTGAGGCGGTCCATGTAGGCGACGGTCGCGGTGTAGCTCGTGCCCTGCGGCAGCTGCGCCGAGACGTTGAACTGGGCGCGGTCCTCGGCCGGCGCGAGCTCCGTCTCGAGCTGCCCGAGCAGGATGTAGACGAGCCCGCCGCAGGCGATCATGATCACGAACGCCGCCCAGCGGACGCGCAGGAATCCGGCGAGCAGGCGGCGGTAGCCGTCGTTGAGGCGGACGAAGGTCGGCTCCGTGACTCGGTACAGCCACGGATGCTCGGATCCACGCTTGAGCAGGCGGGCCGAGAGCATCGGCGTCAGCGTGAGCGCGGCGAAGGCCGAGATGAGGATCGCGCCGGCGAGCGTCGCCCCGAACTCGCGAAAGAGCGCGCCGACGACGCCGCCCTGGAAGATGATCGGCAGGAAGACGACCACGAGCGCGGCCGTCGTCGCGACGACGGCGACGAAGATCTCCCGGGTGCCCTCGATGGCCGCCTCGGTCGGCGCCATGCCGCCCTCGATCTTGGTGTAGATGTTCTCGAGCACCACGATCGCGTCGTCCACGACGATGCCGATCGCGAGCACGAGCGCGAGCAGCGTCAGGACGTTGATCGAGAAGCCGGCCAGCGCCATGATCCCGAACGCGCCGATGAGCGAGACCGGGATGACGAGGATCGGAACGAGCGTGCTGCGCCAGTCGCGGAGAAAGAGGAACAGGATGAGCACGACGAGGCCGAGCGCGATCGCGATCGTCTCCTCGACCTCGGTGATCGACGCCCGGATCTGGCGCGTGTTGTCGAAGCCGACCTCGGTCTGGACGTCGTCCGGCAGGTCGCGGCGGATGAGCTCGAGGCGCGCGTAGAACTCGTCGACCATGTCGATGTAGTTCGCACCGGGCAGCGGCCGCAGCACGACGCCGACCATCGGGACGCCGTTGCGCTTGAGGATCTGGCGCTCGTTCTGGGCCGCGAGAGCGACGCGCCCGACGTCTTTGAGGCGCACGAGGCTCGCGCCGTCGGACTTCAGCACGAGGTTCTCGAACTCCTCGGGCGTCTGGAGGCGCATCATCGGGCGGATCGAGAGCGTCGTCTGCGCGCCCTCGATCGGGCCGCCCGGCAGCTCGACGTTCTGCGCCGCGACGGCCGCGCGGACGTCGGCAGGCGTGAGCTCGAAGGCCGCGAGGCGCGTCGGGTCCAGGTAGAGGCGCATCGCGTAGCGCTTCTCGCCCCAGATGTCCACGGACGCCACGCCGGGGATCGTCTGCAAGCGCTCGACGAAGAACGACTGCGCGATGTCGGTGAGCTCGAGCAGGCTGCGGCTCGGGCTCGAGACCGTCAGGAAGACGACCGGCTGCGCGTCGGCGTTGGACTTGGACACGATGGGCTCGTCGGTCTCCTCGGGGATGCGCCCGCGCGCACGGCTCACGCGGTCGCGGACTTCAGCGGCGACGGCGTCGAGGTCCGACCCGAGTTCGAACTCGACCGAGATGCGGCTCTGGCCGGTCGACGACTGGCTCGTGATCGAGCGGATGCCCGCGATGCCGTTCACCGACTCCTCGATGGGCTCGGTGACCTGGTTCTGGACGACCTCGGCGTTGGCGCCGCGCAGGCTCGTCGAGACCGAGATCACGGGCGTCTCGGTCACCGGGTACTCGCGCACGCCGAGCTCGCGGAAGCCGACGGCGCCGCCGATCAGGATCGCGAGCGACATCACGGTCGCGAGGACCGGCCGGCGGACGGAGAGGCTGGAGAGGGACGCCATGGCTCAGCGACTCGGGGCCGGCTCTGTATTCCCTGCTGCGTTCCCCGCTGTGCGGCTCGCGGCGCGGCGCGCGAGTGTCGTCCGGACCGGCTGGCCGGGCTTGGCCACGTCCACGCCCGACGTCAAAACCGTGTCGCCCGGTGCGACGTCGCCCGTGATCTGGACGCGGTCCGCGGCGCGGATGCCGGTCACGACCGAGCGCCGCTGCGCCTGCCCGTTAACGACGACGAACACGGCGGCGCTGTCGAGGCCCGGCACGACGGCCGAGGCGGGCACGACGACGGCGTTCTCGGCGCGGTCCGTGACGAGCTCGACCTGCGCGAACGCGCCCGGAATGAGTCCGCCGGGGTTGGGCGTCCGCGCGCGGACGGTCAAGGCGCGCGTCGCCTGGCTCACGTTGGGCTCGACGGCGTAGACCGTGGCCCGGAACGTCCGCTCCTGCCCGGGCACGGAGAACACGACGGTGGCGCCCGGCCCGACGCGCCCGACGTAGGCCTCGGGGACGGTGAACTCGAGCTTGAGCGTCGTCGTGACGCGGAGCGTGGCGATGGCGTCGCCGGGCGAGACGTACGCGCCGGTGCTGACGCTGCGCAAGCCGATCTGGCCGGCGAACGGGGCGACGATGCGCCGCCGCGCGATCTCGGCCGAGAACTGCGAGACGCCCGCCGCGGCGACGGCCGCCTGCGCCTCGGCCTGATCGAGCGCGGCGCGGCTGAGTCCGCCGATGGCGAAGAGCTGGCGCTGGCGCTGCGCCTGGATGCGCGCCAAGTCGGCCTGCGTGCGTGCCGCCGCGACCTGCGCGTCCAGCACCTCGGTGTCGAGCACGGCGAGCACCTGTCCCTGCCCGACGCGCGCACCCTCGTCGAAGCCGAGGCGCGTGATGCGGCCGGCGATCTCGGAGCGGACCACGACCTCCTCGTCGGGCAGGAGCGTGCCGGTCGTCTGGAGCGCGTCCTCGAGCGTCTCGCTCGCGGCGACGTCCACGGTGACGGCGAGCGTGTCGGAACCGCCGCGTCCGCCCCGGCCGCCGCCTGGCCCGCCGGGACCTCCGCCGCCGGGGCCGTCGCTCGGGGAACCGCCCGCGTCGCTGCCGCAGCTGCGCGCGAGCAGCAGGGCCAGCACGGCGAGGCCGGCGACGAGCGCCCACCGGGCGAGCGTTTTTTGTCCGGGCGAGAGCGTCACAGAGTCCGGGAGGGAGAACGGCGCGGTACTGCGCCCGTCCGAGTGTAGTTCGGCCCAACGAGGCCGCCTGCGGATTTTTTACCCGCTGCGGGCGTTTCCCCCGATCTTCGCCCTTCCCTTCCGCTCCTCGTCATGTTCGACCCCGCCGTCTACGCCGCCCGCCGCGCCGCCCTCGCCCGAACCGTCGGCCAGGGCCTCATCGTGATCCTCGGGCACGACGACGCGCCGATGAACTACCCCGGCAACACCTATCCCTTCCGCCAGGACGCGTCGTTCCTCTACTACGGCGGCCACGACGCGCCCGGCCTCGCGCTCGCCATCGACGCGGACTCCGGGCAGACGACGCTCTTCGGGCACGACCCGACCGTCGACGACGTCGTGTGGGAGGGGCCCCTGGACGCGCTCGCAGACCGTGCCGCGGCCATCGGGGCGGACGCGCACGCCGAGCCGGGCGCGCTCGCGGGCGTCGTGCGGGACGCGCTCCATGCCAGGAGGACGGTCCACACGCTGCCGCCGAACCGCGCCGAGCAGCGCCAGCGCCTCGCCGGTCTGCTCGGCGTCGCGCCGGGCGACGTCCACGCATCGGACGCGCTCGTCGCAGCCGTCGTCGCGCAGCGGCTCGTCAAGACGGACGCCGAGATTGCGGAGATGGAGGCGGCGGGCGTGTTCGCGGCCGAGATCCACGCGCTCGCGATGCGCCACGCGCAGCCGGGCCAGACCGAGCAGGGCATCACCGCGCTCATCGAGGGCCACCTCGCCGCGCAGGGCTCGTACCCGAGCTACCCCGTCATCCTCACGCGCCGCGGCGAGGTCCTCCACGGACACCCGACGTCGGCCGTGCTCGAAGCCGGCGACCTGCTGCTCGTCGATGCGGGCGCCGTCTCGGTCGGCACCCGCTACGCGTCTGACGTCACGCGGACGATGCCGGTCGGCGGGCGCTTCTCGGACCGCCAGCGCTCGGTCTACGACCTCGTCCTGAAGGCGTACACAGACGCGATCGCGATGATGCGGCCGGGCGTCCCGTACCGCGACGTCCACCTGGGCGCGGCGCGCACGATCACGGTCGGCCTGACGGACCTCGGGCTGATGCGCGGCGACCCGGACGCCGCCGTCGCCGCGGGCGCGCACGGCCTGTTCTTCGTCCACGGCCTCGGCCACGCCATCGGCCTCGACGTCCACGACATGGAAGGGCTCGGCGAGACGAACGTCGGCTACGGCGAGGGCTTCGAGCGGTCCGAGCAGTTCGGGACGCGCTACCTCCGCTTCGCGCGCCCGCTGCGCGAGGGCTACGTGATGACGGTCGAGCCCGGCGTCTACTTCGTCGACGCGCTCATCGACCAGTGGAGTGCCGACCAGCGACACGCCGACTTTATCGACTACGCCGAGGTGGACAAGTGGCGCGGGCTCGGCGGCGTCCGCGTCGAGGACGACGTGCTCGTGACGGCGACGGGCAGCCGCATCCTCGGCCCGGCCATCCCGAAGACGGCCGCGGACGTCGAGGCCGCCGTGCAGGCCGGAGCATAGGCGCGTCGTCCGTGTCGGACCGGGCCCTGTGCGGAAACGGCGGGACAGGGCCCGGGCGCCGAAACCGCGCACGGCGCATGGCGTGAGGCCGGAAACGCCACCTCCTGCATGTCCGCCTTTCCCGACGCCGCCTTCGAGCGCGCCGACGAGTCGCCCGACTCCGCCTTCTACCGGGCGCCCCGCTTCGTCGAGCACATCGACGCCGCGGCCGTCGCCGCCGTCACGGCGCTGTACCGCGAGACGCTCGCGCCCGGGTCGGACGTCCTCGACCTGATGACGTCGCACGTCTCGCACCTGCCCGCAGACGTGGCGTATGGCCGCGTCTCGGGGCTCGGGATGAACGCGGCCGAGCTGGACGCCAACCCGCGCCTGAGCGCGCGCACGCTCCACGACCTCAACGCGGACCCGACGCTGCCGTACGGCGACGCCTCGTTCGACGCCGTCCTGATCTGCGTCTCGGTGCAGTACCTCACCGCGCCCGTCGCCGTCCTGATCTGCGTCTCGGTGCAGTACCTCACCGCGCCCGTCGCCGTCTTCCGCGAGATCGCCCGCATCCTCCGGCCTGGCGGTGCCGTCGTCGTGACGTTCTCGAACCGCTGCTTCCCGACCAAGACCGTCCGCGTCTGGAGCGCGCTGGACGACGCGGGCCACGTCGCGCTCGTCGGGACCTACACGCGCGAGGCGGGCGGCTTCGGCGAGTACGAGGTCACCGCTCACACGCCGCGCCGGGGCGACCCGCTGTTCGGCGTCGTCGCCCGCCGCGATGCCTGACGCCGTCGAGATCCTGTCCGCCCGGACCGTGTCGTTCGGCGGCCGCCGGGGGACGTCGTACCGGATGCTGCGCCCGCACGCGGTCACCGGCGACGCCGATCTGGACCGCGCGCTGGCGACGGTCCGCGTCCTCGTCTTCGCCCCGCCGACGGCGGAGCGCGCGCCCGTCGTGACGCTGCTGCAGGGCATCACCGCCCCGCTCGAACGCTCCGGCCCGCTCGTCGCGCCGCTCCTCGACGCCGGATTCGGGCTCGTCCTGTTCGACACGCCGCTCGGCGGCGAGCGCCGCGCCGGCAGCGGCCCGCGCGGCAGCGAGCTCGCCGAGATCGGCCGCCGCGCGGACATGGCACTTGACGTCGCCTTCGCCAACCGCCTCTTCGACGGCGTCGCGCTGGACGTCCCGGCCGCGCTCGGCATCGCCGCCGAGCGCCACGGCCTGACGGAGGGCGTCGGCGGGCGCCTCGCGCTGTTCGGCGTGAGCTTCGGCTGCCTGCTGTCCAGCCTCGCCTTCGGCCGCGACGGTGTCGGGCAGCGCCTC
>JBBSUZ010000208.1:0-6002 GCA_038233965.1 Rhodothermales bacterium
CCTTCGACTGCGCTCGCCTGCGGCTCGCTTCGCTCAGGATGACGGGGGTAAGCACATTCGCCAAACAGTTTCTCAGCGGGCCGACCACTTGGCGAGGATCTCCTCGGCGTGCTGGGCGGTCTTCGGGCGCTTGAAGACGTGCACGATGCGGCCGTCCGGGTCGATCAGGAACGTCGTCCGCTTGACGCCGATGAGAAGCTTGCCGTAGAACGACTTCTCGCCCCAGACGCCGTACGGCTCCATGATGGCGTGGTCCGGGTCGGCGACGAGCGGGAACGGGAGGGTGTGGCGCGCGGCGAAGGCCTCGTGCGAGTCGGCCGAGTCCGGCGAGACGCCGATGACGGCGATGCCGGCCGCGTCGAGCGCGTCCGTCCGGTCGCGGAGGTTGCAGGCCTGCGCGGTGCAGCCCGGCGTGTCGTCCTTGGGGTAGAAGTAGAGCGCGACGGGGCGGCCTCGGTAGTCGGACAGGCGGACCGTCTCGCCGGTCTGCGTCATCCCCTCAAAGTCGGGGGCGAGGTCGCCGGGCTCGGGCATCGTGGGCATGGCGGTCAGTGGGTGCCGGTGGAAGAGAGGGCAGGGACGCCGAAGCCCGCGTCGGTCCAGGCGCGGACGGTGTCGAGCGCGTCGTAGGCCGTGAGGTCGATGTGGAGCGGCGTGACGGAGACGAAGCCGGCGTCGACGGCGGCGGTGTCCGAATCGTCGCCCTCATCCAGATCCACGAACGTGCCGCCGAGCCAGTAGTACGGGCGGTCGAAGGGGTCGCGGCGCTCCTCGAAGATCTCGTCCCACCGCGCGCGTCCCTGCCGCGTCGTGCGCCAGCCCTGGATCGGCCCGCCCGGGACGTTGACGTTGAGCAGCACGCCCGGCGCGAGGCCCTCCGCGAGGACGCGCTCGGCGACGGTGCGGGCCGCCTCGCCCGCGGTCGTGAAGTCGGTCGGGCGCCAGTCGCCGTGCGAGACGGCGATGGCCGGGATGCCGAGGATGGTCGCCTCGGTCGCGGCCGAGACCGTCCCCGAGTACATCACGCTGACGGCCGTGTTGGGCCCGTGGTTGATGCCCGACACGACGAGGTCCGGCCGCCGCGGCAGCAGCTTCTGCACCGCGATCTTGACGCAGTCGGCGGGCGTGCCGGTGACGGCGCGGGCCCACAGCGGGCCGCACGCGCCGTCGAACGTCGTGGCGTGGACGCGCATCGGCATCCGCACCGTGATCGCGTGGCCGACGGCGCTCTGCTCCTCGAACGGGGCGACCACGACGAGCGTGCCGAGCCCGTCGAGCGCACACGCCAGAGCCTTGATGCCGGCCGCGTCGATGCCGTCGTCGTTGCAGAGCAGGATGAGCGGCCGGTCGGCGGGCGCGTCGAGAACGTCGGACATTCGGGAAATGCGGTTTAATGTTTAACGCTTAGGTTGATGCCGGGCCTAGCGCACTGCCAGCCCCAAACATGAGCCCTCAAACCGTCGTCTAGTAGCTCTCCTCCTCGCTCGGGAATGTCCCGGCGCGGACGTCCGAGACGTAGTGCTCGACAGCCTCCACGACGGTGTCGGCGAGGCCGGCGTAGCGGCGGACGAAGCGCGGGTGGAACTCCTTGGTCAGCCCGAGCAGATCGTGGGTGACGAGGACCTGGCCCGAACAGTCCGGCCCGGCGCCGATGCCGATCGTCGGGGCGTGCGTGGCCTCCGTGAGTTCGCGGCCGAGCGCGGCGGGGATCTTCTCGAGCACGATCCCGAAGACGCCGGCCTCGTCGAGCAGGCGGACGTCCTCGCGCAGGCGGTCCGCCTCGCCGTCCTCGCGGGCGCGGACGCGGTACGTGCCGAACTGGTAGATCGACTGCGGCGTGAGGCCGAGGTGGCCCATCACCGGGATGCCGGCGTCGAGGATGCGCTTGACGGACTCGGCGACCTCGCGGCCGCCCTCGAGCTTGATCGCGTGCGCGCCCGTCTCCTTCATGACGCGGATGGCCGAGGCGAGCGCCTCGCGCGAGTTGCCCTGGTACGAGCCGAACGGCAGGTCCACGACGACGAGCGCGCGCGTGACGCCGCGGACGACGCACTGCGCGTGGTAGACCATCTGGTCCAGCGTGATCGGGAGCGTCGTCTCGTGGCCGGCCATCACGTTCGAGGCCGAGTCGCCGACGAGCAGGACGTCGACGCCGGCGGCGTCGAGCAGGCGGGCCGAGGTGTAGTCGTAGGCCGTCAGCATCGCGATGCGCGTGCCGGCGACCTTCATCTCATGCAGCGTCTGCGTGGTGACGCGGCGCGTGGTGTCGTTGCCGGTGACGCCGAGCGGCGTCACGACGGGCGTCGGGACGGCCTGCGCCGGCATGCCGGTTACTGGCACGGTCTGCGTGCTCATCGGGTCGGAGCGGCGGGGCCGCGGCGGGGGTCCGGCAGAATACGAGTGCGGGCACCGGCGAGATGGCCGGTGCCCGCACGGTCGGGAGCGACGGGTGTCGGCTCAGTTGCCCGGCGTGCCCGGGGCAGCCTGGCCCGGGACCGGCGTGTTCGGGTCGATGCCGAGGCGGCGCATGACGGCCTCGGTGATGTCCACGACGCGCTCGCTGGCGTAGAGCACGACGGGCGCGTTGTTGGCCGTGTTCGGGATCACGAGGTCGATGCTCTGCGCCGTCGCCTCGGCGCGGATGCCACCGTCGACGCGGTCCAGGATGGGCTGGATGAGGCGCGCGTTGACGTACTGGAGGTACTGGAGGCCCTGCTGCTCAGCCTGCTCGATGAGGCCCTGGAGCTGGAGCATCTCCGTCTCGCGGGCGCGGCGGGCGTCGGGCGTCGCGAGGGCGCTCGTGCGGAAGGTCTCGTAGGCGGCGAGCTCGGTCTGGAGGACCGTGTTGAGCGAGTCCTGCACGAAGCGGACGCGCGTGCCGACGGTCTCCTGCTCGGCCTGGAGGCGCGTCTGGACCTGCGCGTACTCGGGCGTGCGGACCACGATCTGGTCGGTGTCGATGAAGGCGACCTTGAAGGCGGCCTGCGCCTGCGCGGCGACGGGAAGGACGAGGGCGAGCGCAATCGCGCCGAAGAGACGAGCGGTCATCGAAAGAGTGATGTCGTGGAGGGAATCGAGGCCGGAGCCCGGAGAGGACGCCGCAGGGCGGGCCCTAGAGGTCACCGCCGGTCGGCGACGCGGCGGCGGGACGCGTACCAGCCGCGCCGACCGTCAGGCCGAGCGCGTCGAGCACACGGTCTGTGACGTCGTTGCGGACGCGCGTGTAGAGGAAGACGAACTCACCCGAGCGGTCGAAGATGAAGTCGTAGTCGCCGGCCGTCGCGACGGTCTCGACGGCGGCGAGCAGGCGCTCCTGAACGGGCCGCAGGCGCGACTGCTGCTCGCGGAAGAGCTCGCCCTCGGGGCCGAAGTAGCGGCGCCGGAGGGCGTCGGCGGACTGGCGGCGGGCGGCGATCTCGTCGAGGCCGCGCGTGCGCTCCTCGGACGTGTAGAGCACCTCGCGGGCGGCGTAGTCCGCCTGCAGCGTCTCCGCCTCGCGCCCGAGCGCGTCCACCTCGGCCTGCCACTGCGTCGCGAGGCGGTCGATGTCCTGCTGGGCCGTGCGGTACTCGGGCATCAGCGCGAGGACGCGCTCCGAGTCCATGTAGCCGAGCTTCTGCTGGGCCGCGACGGGTCCGGCGAGCACGACGAGAGCGAGGGCGGGCAGGAGCAGACGCATAATGGAAGAGGGTGACAGGTGAACAGGTGCGAGGTGACAGGCTGGCTCGCGGCGAGCGGGTGCGTTTACCCCTGCCACCTGCCACCCGTCACGCTCTCAAGAGCCGCCGCCGAGGGTGAACTGGAAGTCCCACTTCGGGAGGCCCGTCTCGTTGGTGCCAAACACGCGGTTCGACGGGTCGAAGCGGTCGATCTGGCGACCATAGGTCAGGTCGACGAGCCCGAGGATCGGCAGGAAGACCCGGGCGCCGACGCCCGCCGAGCGGTACAGGCGCGAGGGGTCGTAGTCCGAGAAGCCGTCCCACGTGTTCGCGGCGTCGAGGAAGAGGTACGGCGCGAACGTGAGTTGCGGGGACTGGAGCGCGAGCCACTGCACCTCGGCCTGGTACTTGTTCAGGATGCGCCCGCCGACGGGCTCGCCGTTCTGGCGCGGCCCGATGGACTGGAGCGGATAGCCGCGCATGAACACGAGGTCCTTGCCGAAGCCGTTGGCGCCGCCGGACGAGCCGTTGGCCTCGAGCGCGGTGCCGCCGATGAGGTAGCGCTGGAACTGGACGTCCTCGCCGGTGAGCGAGCCGATGTAGCCGAAGCGCGTGCGGACGGACGCCGAGAGGCGCGGCCCGATCGGGGTGTACCACGCATTGCTGAAGTCCGCCTTGGCGTACTGGATGAAGCCCGGGATCGGCGGCGCGATGGTGAGCGTGAGGCCGAGGCTCGAGCCGGCGGACGGCAGCTGCGGGTTGTCGAGCGCGTTGCGCGTGAGCGACTCCGAGATGGTCAGCTCGCGGCTGATGCCTTCGGGGAGGCCGCCGAAGCTGCGCTGCTGGCCCTCCGTGATGTCGTAGACCTGGAAGCCGAGGTCCGTGCCGGCGAGGAAGTAGTCGTCCGGGAAGCGCAGGCGCTGGCGGTAGAAGACGCGCCCGGAGCCGCGCGCGACGCGCAAGGTGCTGTTGCGCGGGGCATAGTTCGAGTAGCTCACCGAGAAGCCCGCGGGCGTCTGGCGGCCGCGGAACCACGGCTCGGTGAACGAGAACGAGTAGACCTGCTGCTGGCGGCCGTAGGTCTGGATCTGGAGCGAGAGCTGCTGGCCGTCGCCGGCGGGGATCGGGTTGCCGCGGCCCTTGAGCAGGTTCTGGACCGAGAAGTTGGCGAACGTGACGCGGGCCGTCAGGATGAGGCCGGTGCCCGCCCCGCCCCAGCCGCCCGAGAGCTCGAGCTGGTCCGCGCTCTTCTCGACGAGCCGGTACGTCAGGTCTACCGTGTTGGCCTCGTCGTCGACGTCGAAGCCCGGGCCGGCGGAGAAGCTGGTCGGGTCGAAGTAGTTGAGCGCGGTGAGCTCGCGGATGCTGCGCTCGATGGCCGCGCGGCTGTACGGCTGGCCGGGCACGGTCCGGATCTCGCGCCGGATGACGTAGTCCTTGGTGCGCGTGTTGCCGGCGATCGTGACCTGCCCGAACTCGTAGACGTCGCCCTCGTTGATCTCGAAGGCGAGGTCGAGCGAGTCGCCCGGGACGACGGTCACCTGCGGGGCCGCGTTGAACTGGAGGTAGCCGCGGTCGTTGTAGAGGCTGCGGACGTCCGTGTGGGCGGCGGTGTAGTTGAGGTTGTTGTCGATCCGGGTCGCATTGTAGACGTCGCCGCGCTCGACGCCGAGCGCGAAGCCGAGCTGCGCGTCGGTAAAGAGCGTGTTGCCCTCGAACTCGACGTTGCGGACGTGGTAGCGCGGCCCCTCCTCGAGGTTGACCTGCACGACGAGCCCGCCGTCCTCGGGGCGGGTGTAGACCGAGTCGCTCACGACGCGCGCGCCGTAGTAGCCGCGGTCCTTGTAGAACGTCATCAGCGTCTCGAGGTCCGTCTGGAAGGCCTCGTCGCGGAAGGTCGAGCCCTTCCAGAACCGCCACCACCGGCGCTGGCTGGTGCCCTTCATCTGGCGGGCGAGCGTCCCATCGGAGAAGGCGGTGTTGCCCGTAAACTCGACCTGGCGGATGGCCTGCCGCGAGCCACGCTCGACGGCGAACGCGACGTCGACGCGCCCGTCGGCGGCGGGCGTCTGGGTGACGGTGACGACCGGGGTCCGGTAGCCCTTGCCGCGGAGAAAGCCCTCGATGGCGATCCGGGCGCGCTCGGTGTCGGCGGCGCGCACGGCGCGGCCGCGGAGCAGCGGGATCTGGTCGCGGAGGTCGTTCTGGTCGCCCGAGCTGATGCCGGTGATGGTGTAGCCGGCGAGCTTGGGCTGCTCGGTCACGCGGACCGTCAGGAATACGCCCTGCCCGACGACCTGCGACACGACGACGGCGGCGTCCGAGTAGTTGCCGCGCGTGTAA
>JBBSUZ010000209.1:0-5991 GCA_038233965.1 Rhodothermales bacterium
CGCCGCGGACGGTCTCGATGGGGACCTCGCAGCCAGCGTCGGCGAGCTTGCGGCGCAGGTAGCCGACGTAGACGTCGATGAGGTTCGTGCCGCGGTCGAAGTCGTGGCCCCACACGCCGCGGTGGATCGCCTCGCGGCTCAGCGCCTGCCCGCGGCGGGCGAGAAAGTAGGCGAGCAGGTCGAACTCCGTCGGCGTGAGGTCGAGGGGCCGGCCCGCGGCTGTCGCCGTGTGCGTGGCCGCGTCGAGCCGCAGCGTCCCGTCGGAGTAGGCGCGCTCGGGCGGGGCGACGGCCGAGCGCCGCAGAAGCGCCTCCAGCCGCGCGACGAGCTCGCCGAAGGCGAACGGCTTGGCGAGGTAGTCGTCGGCCCCGGCCCGCAGGCCGGCCACGCGGTCCTCGACCGCGTCGAGCGCCGTCAGCATCAGGATCGGCAGCGACGCGTTGTGCCGGCGGATCTCGCGGCACACGTCCACGCCTGACGCGTCGGGCAGGCGGACGTCCAGGATGACGGCGTCGAACGGCTCCGCCCCGGCGCGGCGCTCGCCCTCGTGCCCGGCCGCGGCCCACTCGACGGCGTAGCCCTCCTCCTCGAGCCCCTGGCGGATGAAGGCGGCGATGGGGCGTTCGTCTTCGATGAGCAGGAGCCGGTGCATGGCAGCGGGGGCGGGGGACGTCCGGATGGTACTCCGGCGCGCGGACGGCCGACGCGTGTCGGGAGCGTTCTCACCGGTCTCTCAGGAGCCGTGCACGCCGGGAGTCCTATGCTCCCGCGTCACCTCCCGCCCCCCGCCTGCGATGAACGGCGCCCAGATCCACCTCCTGCTCAACCACCTGCCCGTCCTCGGCATCCCGTTCGGGCTCTTTCTCGGCGCGTTCGGCCTCGCCCGCCGCGAGGACGCCATCACGAAGGCGGCGCTCGGCGTGCTCGTCCTCTCGGCCATCGCGACGTACGCGGCCGGGTGGAGCGGCGAGGGCGCCGAGCACGTCGTCGAGCGCCTCGTCGCCGGCATCGACCACCACGCGATCCACGAGCACGAGGAGTGGGCGGACCGGGCGTCGTGGGCGGCGTACGTCGTCGGCGTGCTGGCGCTCGCGGGGCTCGGTCTCTCGTGGGGCAAGCCGCTGCGTCGCGCCGTCGCGGTCGCGGCCATCGCGCTCGCGATCATCCCGGCCGGCATGATGGCGTGGGCGGCGCACCTCGGCGGCGAGGTCCGGCACACCGAGCTCTCGGGGCAGGCCGTGACCGTGACGCCGCGCGCCACGCCGGTGGCCGACGGCGACTGACGTGCGC
This sequence comes from Rhodothermales bacterium, assembly GCA_038233965.1. Lineage (GTDB taxonomy): Bacteria > Bacteroidota > Rhodothermia > Rhodothermales > Rubricoccaceae > DASVSE01. Next base: position 1,291 of record JBBSUZ010000209.1, read on the forward strand.
GGTGGAGAGGCCCGCAAGGAGTGCTCTCACGACTCTCTCATCATCGAACAGACATGTGGCGGGTATCACCGGCTCACGACCACGCTCCCCTCTGCCGTTGCCTCAGATTCTCGCCACCGCTCCCGGCCTCCCGGACTTCCACTATCCGCAGGCCGAGCTCACGGCTCAGCTCCAGGAGCTCTGGGCCGACCGCGGCGTCAACCTGGACCGCGTCGCCAACCTCCACGCCAACACGACGATCGAGACGCGCTACACCGCCGAGCCGCGCGAGCGCTACCTCGAGATCGCCGGCTGGCAGGGCCTCAACGCCGCCTACCTCCGCCGCGCGGTGGATTTGGGCGAGCGGGCCATCCTCGGGCTGATGGAGCAGGTCGAGATGGACCTCGCCGACGTCGCGCACCTCGCCGTCTTCTCGACGACCGGCATCGCCGTCCCGAGCCTCGATGCGCGCCTGATGAACCGCCTGCCGTTCTCACCCGGACTGAAGCGGCTGCCCGTCTACGGCCTCGGCTGCGCGGCGGGCGCGGCGGGCGTCGCCCGCGTCGCGGACTACCTCGTCGGCCACCCGAGCGAGGCGGCCATCGCGCTCACGGTCGAGCTCTGCTCGCTCACGATCGAGCCCGGCGACACCAGCGTCGCCAACCTCATCGCCTGCGGCCTCTTCGGCGACGCCGCCGCCGCCGTGCTGATGGTCGGCGACGACCACCCGCTCGCCGGCCGGAACGCGAGCGCCGGCAGGCCGCTCGCACTCGGCGAGACGGGCGGAGACAGCGCCCAGACATCCGCTCAAACGCCCGCGGCCGCGCTGCACGTCGTCGACTCGCGCTCGGTCTTCTTCCCCGGCACGGAGCGCCACATGGGCTGGGACGTCACCGACGCCGGCATGAAGATCGTCCTCTCGGGCGACGTCCCGAAGACGGCCCGCGACGCGCTCCGCCCGCACGTCGAGGCCTTCCTCGCCGAGCACGGCCTGACGATCCCGGACGTCGGGCGCTGGCTGTGCCACCCCGGCGGCCCGCGCGTCGTGGACGCGATCGAGGAAGGGCTCGGGCTCGACCACGGCCGCCTGGACGACACGCGCAGCCTGCTCCGGCGCGTCGGCAACGTCTCGTCGACGTCCGTGCTGCTGCTGCTGGACGAGGCGCAGCGCATCGCCGCCGAGCCGGCCGGTACGTGGGGCGTGATGCTCGCGATGGGCCCCGGCTTCGGCGCCGAGCTCGTCCTGCTCCGGTGGGAATGACGCGCGCGCGCGACTCTCGGCGAGCTGAGGCCGGCGGCTCGCTCGCGTCGCGCATCGCATTCACCAGCCTCGTCGCGTTCGTCGGCGGCCTGCGGGTCGCCGAGTTGCGGCTGTCGGCGCGGCACGAGCGGGCGCTGCTGGCGCGCGGCGGCGTCCGCCACCCGTCCCAGATGCCGGCCATGCGGGCCATGCACGGCGCATGGTTCGCGGCGATGCTCATCGAAGTCTGGACGCAGCCGACACGTCCGCGCCGGGGTCTCGCAGCGCTCGGGCTCGCCGGAGTGGGCGCCGGGATGGCGGTCCGCGCTGCATCGCAGCGCGCGCTGGGCGACCGGTGGACAGCCAGCATCGTGACGGTCCCGGGCGAGGCGCGCGTCCGGTCCGGCGTCTTCGGCTGGATGCGGCACCCGAACTACGCGGGCGTCGCGGTCGAGATCGCGGCCGTCCCGCTCGTCCACGGCGCGTGGCGAACGGCCACCGCGTTCTCGCTGCTCGACGCGGCACTGCTGGCGGTCCGAATCCGCGCCGAGGAGCGCGCACTCGGCGACAGCTGACGCCGGTGGACGCGCTCGCGTCGGCACGAAGAGGGCGGCACAACGAGAGAGGGGCCGCTTCCGAAGAAACGGCCCCTCTCTGGCCTAGCGACCCGGACGCGACCCGGATCGAACTCTCGCGGTGCGACTCGCGGGACTCTATAGGCTCCGGAGGCTCATCGTCTGAGGTGATCGCTTCAAGCGTTTCGCTGTCAGGATCGCTCCCAGAGGCAGCGGATCGGGACGGCCCAGAGGTTGTCGCCGAACGGGCGTGTCGCCTCGCCGTCGTAGAGCACGACGCCGGCCACGAAGCGCGCTCCGGCTGCGTCGCGAAGCTTCCGCAGACCTGCGAAGTCTGTTGACCGAACCGACGCCGCGGCTTTCACCTCCACGCCGACGATCCGGCGTCCGCCCACCTCGAGCACGACATCGACCTCGGTCCCGTCGCGATCCCGGAGGTGATGGAAGCCGACCGGGTCCTCGTGTCCGCTCGCGAGCCGGCGCAACTCCTGCACGACGAACGTCTCGAGCATCGGGCCGTAGAGCGCACGGTCGGCCCAGAGCGCCTCGGCGTCAGCGCCGAGCAGGGCACAGGCGAGGCCGGTGTCGACCGCATGGAGCTTGGCCGTCTTCACGAGACGGCTGAGCCGGTTGGAGTGCCACGGCGGGATCTCGTCGATCAGGAAGACGCGCTCGAGAAGCGTCACGTAGTCGCGGATCGTGGGCTGGGTGAGTTGGAACGGCCCGGCGAGATCGGTGACGTTCAGGAGATGGCCCGTTTGCGACGCGACGACCGTGAGCAGGCGCGGTAGCACGTCGAGGCTCCGGATCCGCGAGAGGTCCCTGACGTCGCGCTGCACGATCGTGTCGACGTAGTCGCGGTACCACGCCGCGCGGCGGCGGTCGGTGGACCGGGCGAGAGCAGCGGGGAAGCCACCGGCCGCGACGCGAGCCGCGAGCGCCTCGCCGAGACGCTCTCCCGTTGACGCCGGAATGTCACCGGCGACGAGACGCGCGAGGACGGTCTGAGACGGATCGCCTATGCCGGCGAGTTCCGCCTGAGCGAGCGGGTGCAGGCGGATCGTCTCCATGCGGCCCGCGAGCGAGTCTGCGAGGCGCGGCACGAGCAGGACGTTGGCCGAGCCGGTGAGGAGAAAGCGCCCCGGCGAGCGGTCACGGTCGATGGCCGCCTTGAGCGACGTGAACAACTCCGGGACGCGCTGCACCTCGTCGAGCACGACGCGGGCTGGGAGCGTCGCGACGAACCCGACCGCGTCGGCCGCCGCAGCGGCTCGTGTCGTGTCGTCGTCAAACGTGAGGTAGCCGTAGCCCGCCGCGTCGCCGACTTCGCGAGCGAGAGTCGTCTTGCCACTTGGCCGAGGGCCGTGGACGAGAACGGCCGGGGTATCGGCGAGCGCCTCTTCGAGCCGGGGACGTACGAGGCGCGCGTACGGTGTCGGGTTGAGCACTGCCGGGGAGGGGGACGAAGGAATCGGATCCGGCTAATCTAAAGGTCAGTCGTCGGCTGATTTAAAGAAACTATGCCGGCTGATCTAAAGATCGGAGGCTTGCGCGTGGGCAGGTTGGGCTCGCGCGCAGACGGGCGAGTTTGGCACACGCTAAAAGGGGCCGTTTCAAAAGAAACGGCCCCTTTTAGGGGTTGCGACCCGGATGCGACCCGGATCGAACTCTTAGGGCACGCTTGGCGGGCCTGTACGGCCTCCGGTCTTTCATCGGCATGAAGTGAGCTTCGGGGACGGCGCGTTCCGAGTGTACCGAGGGCACCGCACTCCCGGGTCGTCGTGCAAACTCATGACCCTCGTTTCCTGCTCAGTGCCGGCCGCTACGCCGTTGAGCGGCTCTAGACCGCTTGGTCCCTCGGCAGGACTCGGATGCGCCGGTGCCCGCTCAGGAACTGCACGAGAGCATCGAGGAGCCCGCCTTGTGCCGGGCCCACTCAGGCCGTCGGACCGCGAAGACCGCATGCTCGGGCTGCTCGTCGTACGGCCGGCGCACGACGTCGAGCAGCGTGTGGACGAGGGAGGGGTCGCCCGCCTCGGCCGCGTCGATGGCCTGCTGCGCGAGGTAGTTCCGGAGGATGTACCGGGGGTTGACCGCGTCCATCCGCGCCCGCCGCGCGTCCACGGGCTCGTCGCTGGGAAGGGCGGCATGCCAGCGGCGGAGCCAGGCCGCCAGCGCCGGGGCGTGCTTGTCTCGCTTGGACTCGTCGTAGAAGACGTCTCCTAGGCGGCCGACGAGCGCGTCGTCGTCCTCCACCTCGTCAGCGTCGGGGAAGGCGGCGAGGGCGCGGAAGAACAGCGTGTGGTCGATCTCGGCGGCATGAAGGAGCGCGTAGCCGTCGGCGGCGAGCGCCCGGGCTGCGTCGTCCGCCGTGCGGAGCCCGAGCTTGGCCGCCGTCATCGCCTCATACTCCGCAGTGAACACGTCGGAGTAGTGGTCGAGCGCGTCGTTGAGCGGCGCGACATCCTTGAAAAGCGGCGAGAGCGCCTCGCCGAGGCGGAGCAGGTTCCAGTGGGCGACGGACGGCTGGTGCCCGAACCGGTAGCGCCGGCCCCCGGCGTCGGTCGTGTTCGGCGTCCAGCCCGGGTCGAAGTCGTCGAGCCAGCCGTACGGGCCGTAGTCGAGGGTGAGCCCGAGCACGGACATGTTGTCGGTGTTCATCACGCCGTGGACGAACCCGACGCGCATCCACCCGACGACCATGCGGGCCGTCCGCTCGCAGACCTCGGCGAACCAGCGGGCGCGGCGCTCGTCGCCCTCGAGGTGCGAGAAGTCCCGGTCGATGGTGACGTCGACGAGTTGGGCGAGGACCTCGTGCTCGCCGCGCGAGGCGAGGATCTCGAAGCTGCCGAACCGGACGAACGACGGCGCGACGCGGCAGACGACGGCGCCCGGCTCGGGCCGCGC
>JBBSUZ010000210.1:0-5925 GCA_038233965.1 Rhodothermales bacterium
GAATGTGTCGTCGGAGCGGGCTGCCGCGCGCAGGGCAGCATCTTCGTCATCGGTGAGCGTGCGGACGAACAGAAACGGCTTCATCAGAGCGGCGGCGGTGAAAGCGCATCAACGCATCACACCGCCGGCCGTTGCACTAGGGTAGCCGAGCAGCGCGGCCGCGGCGGAGTTCGCGCCGACGAATCGCCCGTCGTCGTCGGCGAGCAGGATCGCGTCGAGGGAGCCCTCGAAGATCGCCTTCATGCGGGTCTCGTTCTGCGACAGGCTCTCCTGCGACCCCCGGAGCTCGGTGACCGACTGGTGCGAGAGGACGGCGCCGAGCCCGCCGCCGAGCGGCGTGGCGCACAGGCTGTACCACGCACGGCCGGCGGGCCCGTGGCAGGGGTATTCCTGCTCGAAGCAGTCGCGCTCGCCAGAGAGCACGGCCGTGACCCCCGCGAGCGTCGCGAGGGCCGAGTCGTCGCCGCGGGCGACGGCCCGCCGGCACACGTCGAAGTAGTTCGTGCCGACGTCCAGCCCGGCCAGCCCGTTCGTGCCGCGCGTGGCTCCGGCGCTCTTCCACGCCGCGTTGGTTTTGACGATGACGCCGTCGGCGTCGATCACGGCGATGAGCGCGGAGAGCGAGGAAAGCACGGCGTCGCTGAGCGCCTCGCTCTCGCGACGGGCCTGGAGCGCCGCATCGTGCTCGGTCCGGTGGTGCCGCTCGCGGAGCGCGCTCTCGATCGCGGGCCGGAGCCGCTGCAGCCGGTCCTTCCAGATGTAGTCCGCCGCCCCACTCTTGATCGATCCGACGGCTGCATCCTCCGTGATCTTCCCGCTCACGATGATCAGCGGGACGCCGGGGCAGTGCGCGTGGACGAGCCGGAGCGCCTCGAACGAGTCGAACCCGGACATCGAGTGGTCGGCGAGGACGATGTCGATATCGTCCGTGAGGTGCTCGAGGAAGCCTGCCCGGTCGCAGACCTGGACGATGTGGTCGCCGAACCCCTGCCGCTCGAGATAGCGCCGGATGACGGCCCGATCCGCCTCGCTGTCCTCGAGGTGGAGCACGCGGACAGGGGGCCGCGACGGCCGTTGGGGCCGGACGAGCAGGGCGAGCGGGGAGACCTGATGGATGGGGGTCATCGGAGCGGGGGCAGTGTCGAGGCAGGTCCCTGGCCGGGTCCGGCGTGCGGCGGCGGGTGGTTCAGGAGGATCCAGTAGAGGCCGAGTTGCCGCACGGCCTCGCCAAACTCGGCCGAGTTCACGGGCTTCCGGATGTAGCTGTTGGCCCCGAGCCCGTAGCCCTCAATGACGTCGCGCTGCTCGCTCGACGACGTCATGATGACGACGGGGACGAGCCGCGTCCGCTCGTTCGCCCGGATCTGGCGGAGCACGTCGAGGCCGCTCACCCGGGGCAGCTTGAGGTCCAGGAAGACGACGAGGGGAAGCGCGGGCAGCGGGCCCTCGCCGGTCCCGAAGAGAAACGCAAGGGCCTCCGCCCCGTCGCGGGCGACGCGGATCTCGTTGGCTACGCCCTGCTTCTCGAACGCCCGCAGCGTCAGCGCGGCGTCGCTCGGGTTGTCCTCGACGAGGAGGATGTAGGGCGTGCCCCGTTCCAGTCGGTCGGTCGTGCTCATGGGATGTCGGGTTGGCTGGCAGGCTGGCGGTCGGCCGCCGGGCGGCCCAGCGTGAACGTGAACGTGGCGCCCCGGCCGACGGCGCCCTCGCCCCGGAGGAGACCGCCGTGGCGGCGGACGATGCGGTTCACCGTCGCGAGCCCGACGCCGGTCCCCTCGAACTCGTGGGCGGCGTGAAGCCGCTCGAACGGGGTGAACAGCTTGTCCGCATAGGCCATGTCGAATCCGGCTCCATTGTCGGAGACGACATACGCGGTGTCGTCGCCCGTCCGCTCCGAGCGGAACGCGATGCGCGCGTCTGGGGCGTGGCGCGTGTACTTCCAGGCGTTCTCGATGAGATTCTGAAGGGCCGTCCGGAGCAGAACCGCATCGCCCTCGCCGGTGAGGCCGTCCTCGACCTCGGTGGCCACGCGGCGCGCGGGCTCCTGGCGGGACAGCTCGGCGAGGGTCTCGCGCACGACCGCGCTGAGGTCGACGCGCTCGTAGAACATCTCGCTCCGGGTGAGGCGGGAGAGCCGGAGCATGTGGTTGATGAGCTGCGACATCCCGTCGGCGGCCGTCTGGATGTGCTGGAGGTACTCGTGGCCGCGCGCGTCGAGCCGGTCGCCGTAGTCCTCGGCGAGGGCCGTGCTGAACCCGGCGAGGGCGCGAAGCGGGGCGCGGAGGTCGTGGGAGACGGAGTAGGCGAACGCCTCGAGCTCCTCGTTCGCAGCAGCGAGCTCCGTCGTCCCCCGCGCCGCGTCTACCTCGAGCTCGCTGTGGAGCGTGGCGAGCACGGCCTCCGCCTCGCGGAGCTCCGTCACGTCCTCGATGACGAGGGCGACGGCCGGCCGGTCCGGGGCGGCCGTGCCGTCGAGACGGCGGGCGCGGAGCCGCATCGTCCGCTGCCCGAGACTCGGGAACACGGCCGTCACCTCGAGCTCGCGATCGGCGTCTCCCGCGCGCGCGAGGTCCTCCAGGGCACGGGTGAGCGGCGCGGTCTCCCGCTGCCCGTTTCCGAGCGCCGTGAGCGCGCGCCCGACGGCGTCCCCACGCACGACGCCGAACAGGCTGCAGAACGCAGCGTTGACCGCGCGCACATGCAGGTCCCGGTCGAGCACGACGAGCCCCTCCCGCATGGTGTCGAGGATGGCTGGCGTCACATCCCCGGCCTCTGACGCCAGCGACAGGTGTAGATCTAAGCTCATGTGGTGTAACCGGATGGGGAGACGAACAAGGACCGGGGCGATCTCCTCTATGGCGACACATATGCAGTATCGGCCTCGTCCCTCGAATCTGAAAGGGTGATGGCGATCACCCTTCGACAGGCACGGCCCCTACCTAAGGGCCCTCCTCGTCCGTGCGGAGACACCCGGCCGCGGGTCCGGGGCGACGGCTGTCCTCGCTCACGCCAGGCCGCGCTCTCCGAGCGAGGTGCACGTCGCCCGCCATGCCCGCCGGGAGGTGACGCAGGGCCGTCGCCCGGCCCGGTTAGCTTGCCGCGCCACCCGCCCGCCGTCGCATGAGCGACTCGCTCCCCGCCCCCGAGACCGCGCTGTCGCTCGACGACGGCGTCGAGACGCTCGCCGGCATCTCCGAGCGCCGCGCCGAGCCGCTGCGCAAGGCCGGCATCGCGACCGTCGGCGACCTCTTCCGGTACTACCCGCGGCGCTACCTGGACCGGAGCACCATCACGCCCATCCGCGACCTCCAGCCCGGCCTCCCGGCGACGGTCGTCGGCACGATCACGTCGAAGTCGCTCGTGCCCGGCGGCCGCAGCCGCTTCGAGGTGCGCCTCACCGACGAGTCCGGCGGCGTCATGAAGGGCGTCTGGTTCCGCGGCGCGCAGTACATCGGGCGCATGTTCGCCATCGGCGACCGCGTCGCGTTCCACGGCAAGGGCGAGCAGTACGGCAGCCAGTTCTCGATGGCCCACCCGGACGTCGACAAGCTCGACGACGCCGCGGCGGCGCTGGCCACGGGCCGCATCATCCCGCTCTACCCCGGCGGGGCGGCGCTCGAGAAGGTCGGCATCACGAGCCGGTCGCTGCGGAAGCTCATCTACGGCGCGTTCCAGACGCACGGCCGCCTCATCCCCGAGAACCTGCCGGCGGGCGTCACCGGCCAGTACGGGCTCATCGCGGGCAACGTCGCCCTGCGCGCGATCCACTTTCCCAAGGACACCGCCGAGCGCGGGCGGGCCGAGCGGCGGCTGAAGTTCGAGGAGTTCTTTTTCCTCCAGCTCCTGCTCGCGCTCACGCGCGGCCGCGCCAAGCGCCACCCCGGCGCGACGCTCGCCGGCATGGGCCCGCTCACGACGCGCTTCCTGAACGAGGTCCTCCCCTTCCAGCTCACCAACGCCCAGCAACGGGCGCTCGCCGACGTCGCACGGGACACGGCGTCGGGCGCGCAGATGAACCGCCTCGTCCAGGGCGACGTCGGCTCGGGCAAGACGGTCGTCGGCGTGGCCGCGATGCTGATGGCGGTCGACGCCGGCCACCAGGCGGCGTTTCTGGCACCGACCGAGATCCTGACGGAGCAGCACTACGCCAACCTCAAGCGCTTCCTCGAGCCGCTCGGCGTGGACGTCCGCCTGCTCATCGGCGGGCAGCGCAAGAAGCTCCGCGAGGAGATCCTCGGCGAGTTGGCGTCGGGCGCGGTGCAGATCGCCGTCGGGACGCACGCGCTCATCGAGGACACCGTCGCCTTCCAGTCGCTCGGCCTCGCCGTCGTGGACGAGCAACACCGCTTCGGCGTCATGCAGCGCGCCAAGATGCAGCGCAAGGGCCAGCGCCCGCACACGCTCATGATGACCGCGACGCCCATCCCGCGCTCGCTCGCGCTCACCGTCTACGGCGACCTCGACGTGACCGTCATGGACGAGCTGCCGGCCGGCCGCAAGCCCATCGAGACGCGCGTCTACCCGGACGCGCGCCGCGACGAGATGCTCGCCTTCGTCCAGGACCAGTTGCGCGAAGGCCGGCAGGCGTACGTCGTCTTCCCGCTCGTCGAGGAGTCCGAGTCGGAAACGCTGGCGGACGTCAAGGACGCCGAGAGCGGGGCCGCCGAACTCGCCGAGCGGCTGCGGCCGTACCGCGTGGACCTCGTCCACGGCCGGATGCTGGCCTACGAGAAGGAGGAGGCGATGGACGCGTTCAAGTCCGGCGAGACCGACGTGCTCGTCGCGACGACCGTGATCGAGGTCGGCGTGGACGTCCCCAACGCGACCGTGATGGTGATCGAGCACGCCGAGCGCTTCGGGCTCGCGCAGCTGCACCAGCTCCGCGGGCGCGTCGGGCGCGGCGGCAACCAGTCCTACTGCTTCCTCATGGCCGGCTTCAAGCGCACGGCGGACGCCACCGAGCGCCTCGAGGCGATGGAACGCACGGCTGACGGCTTCGAGATCGCCGAGCTCGACCTCAAGCTGCGCGGCGCCGGCGACTTTTTCGGCACCCGCCAGTCCGGCCTGCCGGATCTCAAGATCGCGGACATCGTCCGCGACCACGAGATCCTCGAGGAGGCCCGCGAGGCGGCCTTTGCCCTCGCCGAGGACGACCCCGAGCTGCGCGGCCCGGACGTCGCGGAGACGCGCGACTTCTTCGGCCGGACGGCCCCGCGCTCGCTCGGCTTCGCCCGCGTCGGCTAACGACGGAACATCCGGCACGCGCCGGGCGCTTTCAGCCGCCCACCCGACCGACCCGACCATGACCGCACAGAAAGCCCTCGTCGTCACCGACCAGACCGTCGCCGCGCTCAACGACCTCCTCTCGGGCGGCTGGACCGTCGTCTCGGCGTCGCCGATGGGCGGCGGTGGGCAGGCGCCCGGCTTCGCGAGCCTCGTCGTGGTCGAGCGGCTCGGCGTTGCGGCGGACGCGATCCTCGGCCAGATCGAGAGCGCCATCGAAGCTGCACCCGACGCGTCGGTCGTCCAGGACCCGCTCCTGCGCCGCCTCCAGGACGACGCCGACGACCTCGGCCCGCTCGAAAACTGAGCCGACTACGGCCGTGACCACGTCCATGCCGTCCATGCCGTGAGTCCCGCTGCGGCCAGCCAGACAGCGACGACGACACCAGCAGCCATCCGACTGACGGGCCGCTCAGCCGCTTCGGTCGCCCTCGCCCGGCTCTCGGCCCAGACAGCCGGCGGCACCAGCCGGACGACCAGCCAGACGCCGAGCGGTAGGAGGAGCAAGTCGTCCAGCAGGCCCAGAACGGGGATGACGTCCGGGATCAGGTCGATCGGGCTGAATGCGTAGGCCGCGACCGTAGCGGCGAGGATGCGGACGGCGAGCGGCGTGCGCGGGTCGCGGGCGGCGAACCAGACGGC